>VSNR01000240.1 GCA_009774345.1 Lachnospiraceae bacterium
TATTTGTATTGCATCATGATTTATGGGGGAGCATCATGGTTTTTAGCAGCCTTTCTTTTATTTTTGTTTTTTTACCAGTCTTTTTGGTTTTATATTATATATTTCCCGCCAAAAGCCGAAATCTTCTTCTCTTTCTGGGAAGTCTGGTATTTTACAGCTTCGGGGAGCCGTACTACCTGTTCCTGATTCTGTGTTCCATCACTGTAAACTTTTTGTTTGGCAAGGGCATTGAGCGCTTTCATGGAAGAAAACTTGAGCAGACCTTGCTGCTGATCGTATCACTTGTCTACAATTTTGGATTTTTACTTTTTTTTAAATACACGAATTTCTTTATAGAAAATATCAACGCTGCCCTGAGACTGCTCGATATCCACTGGCGGTTCTACACTCTCAATATCACACTGCCGCTCGGAATCAGCTTCTACACTTTCCAGATCGCATCCTATGTCATTGATGTATATCTCGGACGGACAAAAGCTGACCAGTCCTATGTCAGCCTTGGTGCTTATCTGTGCATGTTTCCTCAGTTGATTGCGGGGCCTATCGTCGTCTACTCCAATATCCGGGATGCATTGAAGGAGCGCACGATTTCGATTCATGGGTTTGACAACGGGCTAAAGACCTTTATCATCGGCCTTGGATACAAGGTGATCATCGCAAACCGCATTGGGACTTTGTGGAATGAGGTGTGTACGATCGGTTTTGAGAGTGTCTCGACCCCGCTTGCATGGCTTGGCGCATTTGCCTACTCCATGCAGCTCTATTTCGATTTCTGCGGGTATTCCCTGATGGCAGCCGGACTTGGAGAAATGCTTGGTTTTTATATGCCTGCAAACTTTCAGCACCCGTATATGGCGCGGAGTGTCACAGATTTCTGGCGCAGATGGCATATTACACTCGGCGCATGGTTTCGGGAGTACGTGTACATTCCGCTTGGCGGCAACCGCAAAGGAACCGCACGGACGGTGTTCAACCTCCTCGTTGTATGGTTTCTCACGGGCTTCTGGCACGGTGCGGCATGGAACTTTATTTTCTGGGGACTTTTTATCTTTGTCTTGCAGATTATTGAGAAAAACTTTACACTGCGCTGGCTGAACGCAGACCATTTTATCGCAAAGCTATTGTCACATGCTTACATGTTTTTATATATTCTGATCAGCTGGACGATCTTTGCGATCAGCAACTTTGACGAGCTCTGCGTCTATTTAGGGCAAATGTTTCCTTTTCTGAGCGGCGCTGGCAATTTTGACCTGTCAGACTTTATGAGATTTGCATCAGATTACGCACCACTGCTGATTGCGAGCCTGATTTTTGCAACCGATTACCCTGAAAAATTATTCGACAAGATACGGCACCGCTTCCTAGGTGTTGCCGTGGCGTTTGTCATATTCTGGTGGTCTGTCTACTATCTGGCGATCGGAATCAACAACCCCTTCCTGTATTTCAGGTATTAAGTTCTAACATTTTAGAAAGGCATGATTCATTCTATGAAAGAGATAAACGGTAAGAAAAGTTATACCTTGCTGATTCTGATCGTGGCCTCCACACTGCTGTTTAGCATTCTTGGCAGCTATTGGAACCAGAGGTATTATCACAACGAAAACACATACACCCCCTCCACGCCGCCTCTGGCATCGGCAATGCGCGGAATCCACGATAAACTCTATCTGACGGACTTTACCAGTCTGGCCGCAGGCTACGCTGTTGACAATCTGAGTGTCCTGTCCGCTGCCACACAAGCCAAAGAACCTGCCAGTGAAACGGCTCAGCAGCCGCTCTCAGAAATTATTTCCAGCATTTCCCCTGAAGCCACAAAGGCGACATCGGGAAAAGCGGCGAAGATGGTCAAAGAACCAGAGGTGTATGAATTTACAACTGCGACAGAAGATTACTTTGCCGATGCCTGCTTTATCGGTGACTCGCGCACTGTCGGAATCAGCCAGTACGCAGGGATTGAGAATGCCACTTTTCTGTGTAAGACATCCCTCTCAATCTACGATTACAACAAGCCCAAGATTACATACAATGACGAAAAGATGTCTGTACACGATATTTTGGCAGAGACACAGTTTGCCAAAATCTATCTGATGGTCGGCATCAACGAGTGCGGCACCGGAACACCGGAGAGCTTTTTTGAGCGCTACAAAGAGGTGGTCACCGACATCCGCAAACTTCAGCCAGAAGCCCTGATTTTTATTCAGGGAAATCTCCTTGTCACACAGGAAAAGTCTGACGAGAGCGACGTCGTTACCAACGAGAACATCGCCGCGCGCAACCAGCTGATCGCAACCCTCGCAAACCAGAAGGATATCTTCTACATTGATATCAATGAGAGCAGTCTGTGCAAAGACGGCGCACTGGTATCTGACTATACTTGGGACCAAGTGCACATCAAGGCACAGTATTATCCAATCTGGAAAGAATTTTTACTGCGTCATGCCATTCAGACAGGAAAAAAGTTTATACCAAAAGAAGCAAAAGAATAAGAGGCAGATGCCTCTTATTTTGTCAATGCTGTCAGCTCCGTCCCGGAACTGTCAAGCTCTATTAAAATTGTGTCGCCCGCTCTCACCTGATCTGCCAGTATGAGTCTGGCTGCCAGTGTCTCTACATATTTCTGGATATATCGTTTGAGCGGTCGGGCACCGTAGACGGGATCATACCCATTCTCGACGATAAAATGTTCTGCCCGGTCAGAAATCTCGATACCAATCTCCCTGTCTGCAAGCCGTTTGTTGAGATCTGCCAATATCAGGCTGATAATACCGCCAATATTCTCCTTGGTGAGTGGTTTAAACAGAATCGTCTCATCCAGCCTGTTGAGAAATTCGGGTCTAAAATGTGCCCGGAGTTCTCCCATCACCAGTTCCTGTGCCGACTTCTCGATATTGCCGTTCCTGTCGATGCCATCGAGCAGATACTGCGCGCCAATGTTGGAAGTCATGATCAGGATCGTATTCTTGAAGTCTACTGTCCTGCCCTGCGAATCTGTAATCCGCCCGTCATCCAGCACCTGTAATAAGATATTAAATACATCTGGGTGCGCCTTCTCCACCTCATCAAACAGCACAACGCTGTAGGGCTTCCTGCGCACAGCTTCCGTGAGCTGTCCGCCCTCGTCATATCCCACGTATCCCGGAGGCGCTCCAATCAGTCTCGACACAGAATGCTTCTCCATGTACTCACTCATATCAATGCGCACCATATTGGCTTCGTCGTCGAACAAGGACGCTGCAAGCGCCTTGGCAAGCTCTGTCTTGCCGACGCCTGTCGGCCCCAGAAACAGGAAGGAACCAATCGGCTTATCCGGGTCTTTGATGCCTGCCTTGGAGCGGATGATTGCCTCCGTGACCTTTGTCACGCCCTCGTCCTGTCCAATCACCCGCTTGTGCAGCTCTTCATCCAGATGCAGGGTTTTGTTGCGCTCACTCTCGTTTAATTTGGATACCGGGATTCCTGTCCAGCGGGATATGATCTTTGCGATCTCGTCATCGGACACACTTTCGTGCACCAGCGACATCTCTCTGGCGTGGACGGTCTCCTCCTCAAGTTCCAGTTGCTTTTTCAGCTCAGGCAGCTTTCCATAACTTAATTCTGCCGCCTTCTCAAGATTGCCTTCGCGCTGTGCGATCTGTATCTGATTGTTCAGCTCCTCGATATCCTCACGCAGTTTTGAGAGTTTTTCCACACATGCCTTCTCATTGTCCCACTGCGCCTTGCGGTTCTGAAAGGCTTCTTTCTGCTCAGCAAGCTCTGATTGCAGCGCAGCGAGACGCTCAGCGCTCAGGCGGTCCTCCTCCTTCTTGAGTGCGGCAACCTCGATCTCCATCTGCATAATCTTTCTTTGCAGCTCATCCAGCTCTGCCGGCATCGAATCCAGTTCTGTCTTAATCATGGCACACGCCTCATCCACAAGGTCAATCGCCTTGTCCGGCAGGAATCTGTCCGTGATATAGCGGTTTGAGAGCACTGCTGCACTCACCAGTGCATTGTCCATGATCTTGACGCCGTGAAACACTTCATAGCGCTCTTTCAAGCCTCTTAAAATGCTGATCGTATCCTCCACGGTCGGCTCTGTGACCATGACTGGCTGAAAACGCCTCTCCAATGCGGGATCTTTCTCAATGTACTGACGGTACTCATCCAGCGTCGTCGCGCCGATACAGTGCAGCTCGCCGCGCGCCAGCATGGGTTTTAACATATTTCCGGCATCCATCGCCCCGTCGGTCTTGCCTGCACCGACAATCGTGTGCAGCTCATCAATGAACAGGATAATCTGTCCGTCGCTGTTCTTGACATCCTCAAGCACTGCCTTCAGCCGCTCTTCAAATTCCCCGCGGTACTTTGCCCCGGCAACCAGTGCGCCCATATCCAGTGAAAAAATCTTCTTGTCTTTTAATCCCTGCGGCACATCTCCCCGCACAATGCGCTGTGCAAGTCCCTCGACAACTGCGGTCTTGCCCACGCCGGGCTCACCGATCAGCACGGGGTTATTCTTGGTCTTTCTCGAAAGGATACGAATAATATTTCGAATCTCATTGTCCCGCCCGATCACGGGGTCAAGCTTCTGATTCCGCGCTTTCTCCACCAAATCCTGCCCATACTTCTCAAGCGTGTCATAGGTCGCCTCAGGATTGTCGCTTGTAACCCGCTGGTTTCCCCGCACCTCTGAGAGCACTCTCAGAAAGCGCTCTCTCGTGATGCCGTACTCCCTGAAAATTTCCTTGATTTCTTTATTTGGATTCTGTATCATGGATAAGAATAAATGTTCTACAGATACATATTCATCTCCCATGCGCTTTGCTTCGTCCTCTGCGCTGATCAGCACCTTGTTCAGATATTGGCCAACAAAAGGCTGCCCGCCCTGTACCTTCACCCGCTTTTCAAGCGCCTTTAAGACTCTGCCGACAAAATACTCTTTATTGATTTCCATCTTTTCAACAAGTTTGAGAATCAGGCTGTCCTCAATTGTCAGCAGCGCATAGAGAAGGTGCTCCTGCTCAAGCTCCTGATTTCCATATTCCATAGCGAGTTTTTCGCATTGATTGACTGCTTCTATAGACTTTTGTGTAAATTTTTGGATATTCATGTTATTCCTCCTCTCAGACAGTAAATACCTTTGTCTTGTTTGTTCTATATACACTATAACACTAATTTTTGTTTTGTCAATTTAGTTTATACATTTATTACACATTTTATTTCCTTTTAAGAGATT
>VSNR01000241.1 GCA_009774345.1 Lachnospiraceae bacterium
ATCCTTGCGCTGGCCCTGATGCCGAATGTACTGGACCTCATGCTTTACCTGAGAGACCTGCTTTTATACGCTATTGCGAAGGGCGTCTACAGCAACAGCTATTTCAGCGGCAGCACGTCCATCATCACGGCTTTCCGTGATCTTGTAACAGAGGCGGAAAACGGTGAGAGCGCGGGCGCACTGATTTTAAACACGATCATGTATGACGCCTTGGGCATCCTCAATGTCGTGTACGTGTTTGTCTATATAGGCGTGGCGCTGAATATGACAGTTTTGTTCATCATGTTTCCGGTAGCTGTGCTGAAAAGCATGTACGACAGGAGGATGTTCGGGCAGTGGCTGTCGGTAATGCTTGCATGCATACTTGTCCCTGTAGGTGACACGGCGCTGCTGGCAATTCCCTGTTACCTGGGGAAAAACTTTTCGTCAAATTTTGGCGGAAGCAGCAGCCTTGCGCTGGGGCTTGTGCAGATTGGATGCTGTATGATGCTCTTACAGGCAAGGAATATGGTGAAACAGTCCATAGGCGTCAGTACGGGGATCGGGGAAGGATCGGGAATCCACATGGGCATGATGGCGGCGCGTTCCGCAATCAATGCTGGAATAAAAGGCTTTTCGCAGGTAAAGAACGGCCTGAAAAGCGCAAAGGAGGACGATACAAACGCGAAGATGGCCGAGACGAACGCCCAGATAGACGACCGCGAAATGGCAGAGCATATGGCGAAGAAGCGCGCGGACGCAATAAGCGGGGATGAAAATCCCGCTACAGGCAACGTAAAAGACGGACGGCTGCAGACGGAGAAAACTGTCGGACAGGGCGGGGATTTTGCCCGCACGGATATCCATACGGACGGCGCAGGGGCAGATTCTAAGTTTACCGGCGGTACAACGTCCATGACGAGATCAGGAGAAATGCCATCAGCAGGGTCAAGCCTTGAGGAAGACAGGGGAAACATCAATGCAGCAGGTGCATGGGATATGATATCCTCAATTGCAGGCGCAGATATGGAAAAGAATGCCGACGACATGGAGACAAAAAAGGAAAATGAGATCAACGGGGAAAAAGAATATGCGTCCGCTGTGGAAGAATGCATAAACAGCCGGAATGCCCGAACCCGGGAGCTTATGGACAGCATGGAGGACAATCCGGCAAAGCTTGCGCAGGAACTTGGCGAACTCGAATCCAGGGAACAGGAAGCTGTTCGCGGCAGGGAGATGCTTGCTGCGGAGCATGAAGAAAATGGAAAACGGCTGGAAGAAGCCGAAAATACCGCCGCAGGGCTTGAGAAAGAACAAAAAAGGATTGATGAAGAGATAGCTGATACAAACAAAAAGATCAGCGGCCTGGAAAATGAAAGGGAATCTGAAAATGCAGGGGAGGAGCGAAAGATGGAAATTGAATCGGAACTTGGCATTTGTAGGAAGACAAAGGAAAAACTGGAAGATGAAAGGGATAGCATAGAGAAAAACATCCAGGAGGCAGTGCAGGAGCTTGGAACGGCCAGGGAGGCATATGACACAAGCCGCTCAAAGCTTGATGAGCTTACCGGGATCACGACACAGAAGGAGGATGTCCGCAGGCGTTATGACAACGCCATGGATACCGCAAAGGACATGCAGGGCGCGCTGCTTGAAAGGCGCGGCGAGCTTGTGCGGGCAAATTCAATGAATGAGGGCAGGCTGTCAGGCTATTCGGAAGGCGAAATACAGGGAGCATGGGCTGCAGTCCGTGCTGAGGAAACACTCCAGTCGGCGAAAATGGATTATGACACGGCCGTCAATAAAGGACTGCCGGAATCTGTCATAAATGAAAAAAGGGAAGCATACCAGACGGCACGGCGCGATTACAGTGAGAAAAAGGCGTCTGCGCCTGATACGGCGACAGACATATGCCGACACATTTCAAGGGACAACGCAGAGCTTGCGAGGGTAAACAGCGATCTGGGGCAGCTTTCGACAGTAATGCAGGAGACAGACCCATACTATGGACAGATGGACGCGGGACAGATACAATCACAGATATCACAGAATAAAATCAGGGCGAACGGATTGCAGAAAAACATCAACAATACCAGGAGCCGAATGCAGCTCCTTGACCGCGGAGACGTAGAAGGAAGGTCCGAATGTATCAACATGATTGCGCAATGCGAGAATGCAAAGCTTGACCTGGAAAACCAGAATATTGTGTTGCAGAGCAGGCTGAACGCCGGAAAGCATGCAGCTTCCGGGAAAGAGGGCGCGGGTGCGGCGTATTCCAACATGAAAGAACTGGATTATTCTGACAAATACATGCAGGAACGGCGCGCTGTGGCATCACGTTACGCAAACCTTGATAATTTTGAAAACCCGGAAGTGTCAAAGTTCCTTACCAGCAAGCAGAAGGCGGAATTTTACCGGAAAAGGGCGGCTGTCAAAAGGACAAGGGCCGTGGCGGGCGCCGTTGGCGCGGCTGCAGGCGCAGTCACAGGTGCAGGCATGGGAATGTTCCTCGGAACATACGGTGCAGAGATGCTTGGCGAGTTTGGCGGAATGACTGGCGCGGCGCTGGTCGGGGGAGCGGCGGAGGCTGTCGCAGGAAGGACCTCCATATATAAATATGAGGCCGGAAACCTGCCCGGGAATTTCAGAACCGGAAATTCATTTGCGGGTTCCCCACAGAACATGACGGACGCGCAGAGGAATGCGGACATCAGCGAGATATGCAGTGAATTAAAGGATTTCAGCGTGAACCAGGCCGTTACGAGCCCAAATGCCATAAACAGTTTTACAAGACGGGCAGAGGCAAGACTGCACGACCTTGCAGTGGAGATCGAAAGTAGGTATCCGGGGGATGGTCAGAAACAGCAGGAGGAGTTTCAGAAGCAGATGGAGCCCGTCGCCAGGGAAGAGCTGAGAAGCTGTGTCATAAGGGAGGCACTTTCAGGACGCCACACCATGATAAACAGAGGATACCTTGAAAAGAGTGAGGTATACCAGGATATCGAGGACGGAATTATGGAGGAATACTTCCGTGTGCAGTCGCTCAATAACATCAATGGGTACCTGCAGAATGGAGATGAATAGATCTATGAACGGAAGAGGAGGGCTACAGCCTTTCCTCTCTGTATGTACTGGACATTCATGACATCATGGGCTGGGGATTATAAGAATAACCATTAACCCAATCCTCATATTGTGAAAAAAGCTGGTATCGTGTATACTGATAATCAACAGGAAATAATACCAGACAGGGGAGGGATTCACATGAATGAAAACAGGGCAGGACTTGGATACCAGGACTTTGAGGAAGTGAGAACCCAGCATATATTTTATATTGACAAGACAGATTTTATCAGGGAATGGTGGGAATACGCAGATAAAGTTACCTTAATTACACGTCCACGCAGGTTTGGAAAGACACTGAATATGAGTATGACGGAGTGTTTTTTCTCAAATAAGTATGAAAACAGGAGTGATTTATTTGAAGGTCTGTCCATATGGGAGGAAAAAGATTTCAACGGAGAATATAGGTACAGGAAACTACAAGGAACTTTTCCGGTAATTTTTTTGAGTTTTGCTAATGTCAAGGCAGCATCATATGAGGAAATGGTATTCAGAATAACAAAAGTAATTACTGATCTGTATAATAAGAATGATTATCTGTTAGGCGGGAATCTGTTAAATGAAAAAGAACAGAAATATTATCAAGAAATAGAGCCTGGAATGAGCAGTGAATTAGCTTCTGATGCCATTAATACGATGACTGGTTTCATGCAGCGCTATTATGACCAGAAAGTAATCATTATCCTGGATGAATATGATACGCCGATGCAGGATGCGTGGATTTTAGGATACTGGGAGGAGGCTGTCAGATTTTTTAGCGGTCTATTTAATTCCACGTTCAAAACAAATAAATACCTAGAACGTGGATTAATCACAGGAATAACAAGGGTGGCAAAAGAGAGCATATTCACAGGTATGAATAACCTTGATGTTATAACTACAACCTCTGATAAATATACAACGGCTTTTGGCTTTACGGAAGAGGAAGTCTTTACAGCGCTTGATGATGCCGGATTAGGGGAACAGAAAGAGAAAGTAAAGAAATGGTATGACGGATTTATATTCGGCACCAGCACGGATATCTACAATCCGTGGTCAATCGTATCTTTTATCAATAAAAAAGGAAAATATGATACCTACTGGTCTAACACAAGCGGGAACGGACTTGTGAACCAACTGATCCAGAAAGGAAACCCGGATATAAAACAGACAATGGAAGATCTCCTGCAGGGTAATAGCTTTGAGGCTGAAATAGATGAAAAGATTGTGTTTGACCAGTTAAACGGCAGCGCGGATGCAGTGTGGAGCCTGTTGCTTGCGACAGGATACCTGAAAGTGTTGAATGTAAGAACACTGGATATGGATGAGGAGGGATTAGGCGCGGAAGGTGATGTCTGGTACACGCTTACCATCACGAACCTCGAAACAAAACGAATGTTCCGTAAAATGATCAAAGACTGGTTTAAGAATGATACGGAAGTATACTACAATGAGTTTATTAAAGCACTTCTGAATGACAATGTTAAAAAAATGAATACATTCATGAACAAAGTCGCCCTGAATACTTTCAGTTTCTTTGACAGTGGGAACAAGCCTTCCGACCAGACAGAACCAGAACGGTTTTACCATGGCTTTGTGCTTGGCATGGTAGTTAATCTTTCGGATACTTATAAAGTCCGTTCCAACAGGGAAAGCGGATTTGGGCGGTATGATGTGATGATAGAGCCCCTCGATAAGACCAAAAAAGCCTATATCCTTGAGTTTAAAGTGCTGGATTCCGATGAGGACGAGGAAACTCTTGAGGACACCCTCGCAAATGCCCATGCCCAGATTGAGGAAAAGCAGTATGAGGCAGAACTTATATCGTCCGGGTATTTACCGGAACAGATTCGGAAATATGGGTTTGCATTCAGGGGAAAAGAGTGCCTGATCGGATAAAGATTGTCGTAAAGGAGCTGTAGCACTAAGCAATTAGTGTACAGCCCCCTTTTTTTGTTAGGGCATGGCCCTGTTCTGCGGGTGGTTGGAATAGCTAATTGTAAGTATTATATCGTTTTTGCACTGAAATATAGAAGAAAAATAATATATGGAGAGTTGAAACAGGACATAGCAAATATTTTAAGCATGTTATGCAAGCGCA
>VSNR01000242.1 GCA_009774345.1 Lachnospiraceae bacterium
TAAAACATGCTACAAGTACTGGAATTATGTGGCATTGTGAAAATAATTTAGAGCAAGGCTCACGGATTCAGGTTAATTTTAATCAGCATTGTTTGGTTGTTTCCATTTGTATGTTTGGTTTTGCAGAGTTTCCGTTCATACATCACAGAGCCGGGCGGACTGGTAAATTACTTGCTGCCAAAAACGTTCTCGCTGGATTCATACAAATTCCTTTTCAGTGAGGAGTGCCAGTTCTTCAGATGGTACGGCAATACATTGATCATTGCAGTATTTGTAACAATATTTCAGACAATTTTTGTGCTGATGGTGAGTTATGCGCTTTCAAGAATGCGTTTTAAGGGCAGAGAGCTTTTGATGCGCTTCTGGCTGATTCTGGGAATGTTCCCCGGATTCCTTACAATGATCTGTCTGTACTTCCTGTTAAAGCAGTTTGGTCTGACACAGGCAGGTGCTATACCCGGTTTGATCTTGATTGGATTTGCCAGCTCTGGTATGGGGTATTATGTATGTAAGGGATACTTCGATACGATTCCAAAGTCACTGGACGAGGCAGCTCGTATTGATGGTGCCAACAGATTTCAGGTATTTACGATTATGCTGATACCTCTGTCAAAACCGATTATTATTTACACGGCGTTGGTTGCATTTATGGCACCATGGTGTGATTATATCTTTGCTTCTTACATTGCGTTTGGTTATTCAGACAGCTACAACGTGGCGGTTGCTATGTACCGCTGGGTTATGACGAACGACTATCAGGGCTATTTCACAAGATTCTGTGCGGGTGGTCTTTTGGTAGCAGTACCGATTACAATTCTGTTCATGTGCTTGCAGAAGTACTATGTAGAAGGTGTAACTGGCGGTGCTGTAAAGGGTTAACGAATAGACAGTATTTATATGACTCCTGTTATGATGATAGCAGGGGTCGTGTTGTTTTCAGTCTTTTAGATTTACAGGAGGATTGGTATGCACAATCAATATATAAAGCGTTTTGGGAATGCGGCGTTGTCGGTTTTGATGGCAGTGCAGCTTTGCGCCTGCGGCAGCGCGGGGGATACAGGAAATACACCGGCGGCAGGTACAGTATCCGGGGAGGAAAATACTTCTGCGGAGGCAGCCTCGGGGGCAGCGGGAACCAAGGAAGCAGCGTTGGAGACAGCGGAGACTGGCGGCTGGTCAGAAATTTTGTCAGAGTCCTCATCAGAGGAAGTGGTTTCTGAGGAGGAGGGCAAGGAAATTGTCGGTGCCATTTCGTATGACTATGAGCAGGAATTAGATATTTTAGATGATAATTATAGAAATTTTTATGAAATATTTGTCTATTCATTTTATGACTCTGACGGTGACGGCATCGGAGACTTAAACGGTGTGACGCAAAAGCTGGATTATATCAAGGATCTGGGCTTTAACGCCATCTGGCTGATGCCGGTTATGCCGTCTACGACGTATCACAAATATGATGTGACAGATTATTGCTCGATTGATGAGGAATACGGTACGATCGAGGATTTTGAGAAACTGGTGGAGGCGTGTCATGAGCGGGAAGTGAATGTGGTGATTGATTTTGTGATCAATCATTCCTCGTCACAGCATCCATGGTTTGAGGAGGCATGTGACTATCTGAGAGCGCTGCCAGAGGATGAGGACCCAGACTTTGATGAGTGCCCGTATGTAGATTACTATCATTTTGACAGAGAACAGGTAAGCGGGACCTATTATCCAGTGAGCGGGACGGACTGGTATTATGAGGGGAGCTTCTGGTCTGAGATGCCGGACTTGAATCTGGCCAATGAATCGCTGCGTGAGGAGCTAGAGGAGATTTCTGCCTTCTGGATTGAGAAGGGGGTAGATGGTTTTCGAATGGATGCAGCCCTGCATTTTGAGGAGAATGATGTGGATTTTAACACGGAAGCGCTCGACTGGCTGTACAGCTATTGCACGGAGCTGAATCCTGATTTTTATATGGTATCGGAAGTTTGGGCAAACAAGGCGACGATCGCGGACTACTATGCGAGCGGGACCCCCAGCATGTTTAATTTTGACACGGCTGACGCAGAGGGCAAGATTATCAAGGCGGCACGTGGAACATATAAGGTGGCAAACTTTGTGGAGAATATGGTCGGATATCAGACAGATTACGCGGAGGAGAATCCAGACTTTATTGATGCGCCTTTTATCGCCAATCATGACATGGGGCGCGTTGCCAATGGACTTGCGAAGGATGCAAATGATATGAAGATGGCGTGCGGGCTTTTGATGATGATGAACGGCAGCCCCTTCGTGTATTATGGTGAGGAGATTGGCATGTCAAGCTCAGGGAAGAAGGACGAGAACAAGCGGCTGCCTATGATCTGGTCCGACACAGATCCCACGGGAATGACAAAAGGGCCTGTGGATGCGGACAAAGATATTGTGTCGGCTTTTGCGGGCGTGGAACAGCAGCTGCAAGACCCATATTCGATATTAAACTATTATAAGAGAGCGGTGCGGCTTCGCAATGAGAATCCCGAGATTGCAAGGGGAGAGATTGAGATTGTCACAGAGCTGACAGAGGGGAATCAGGCTGCGATCACAAAGACCTATGAGGGCAGTACGATTGGCATTGTGTATAATACTTCGGATGAGGCGCTGACAGTAGAGCTGGCTGAGACAGCACTTGAAGAGATGGCGATACGCGGCTATCTGACGCTGAACGGAGAAGTGGTGGCGCTTGAGGGCGGTGCTTTATCAATGCCGGCGCAGTCGATTTGTATCTTAAAATGATATCTTGTATTTTAGATTAGATTATATTATACTTAATATATGTAGTATGAACGATTGAGGTGAAGACAGCGTGAGACTTTATATCATCCGTCACGGGGAGACAGAGTGGAATGTATTAAAGCGTTTTCAGGGAAGAAGTGATATTCCGCTGAATGACGAGGGACGCAGGCTGGCGCGCATTACGGCGGAGGCGCTCCGTGAAGTGCCTTTTTCGAGGATTTACACCAGCCCGTTAAAGAGAGCATATGAGACAGCAATGATTATCAAGGCAGACCGGGACATCCCGGTGATCGAGGAACCCAGAATTATAGAGATCGGTTTTGGAGAGTACGAGGGTCTTTGCTGTGGAAAAGAACATTATAATATTCCAGACCCGGATTTTATGAATTTCTTTGAGAAGCCTGAGGCGTACAAGCCGCCTAGAGGGGCTGAGGGAATAGATGAATTAAAGGCAAGGACTGCTGATTTTTTACAGGAAATTGTCTATAATAAAGATATGGAAAATGATACGGTCTTGGTGTCCACGCATGGGGCGGCACTCAGAGGGCTTTTATCCAACATCACACAAGTTGGAATTAAGGACTTCTGGGGAAGCGGTGTGCATAAAAATTGTGCAGTTACCATCGTGGATGTGAAGAACGGTCAGATGGTCATTACAGAAGAAGGAAAGACATATTATTAATAGTACAAATTATACAACGAAAGAAGGCGTCACAATTTTGGAAAACGAGTATAGCAAGGTAAAAGTGAACAATGAGATTGATTTCTGTTCAGTTACGGAGCCAGAGGTTAAGACAATGCTGGAAAAGGCATTTATGAAGGCGCGGGTATCCTATTTTCTTAGATGGGAGAAGCCGGGGCTTTTGTCCAAAATATTTGGCGGAGGAAAGGTGAGAGTTGTATTCTGTATTAATTCAGCCCAGTTAGAGACAGCAGATAGCGTTTTGAAGGAACTAGGGGAAATCGAGGGAGACATAAAAATTATTAAGACAAAATCTTATAACAATATTGGATTTTGACAAACGTTTGAATGAAAAAAGAGTGGTTTTTCCACTCTTTTTTCGTTCCTGACAGTGTATTTTCAGGCTGTCAATCCTCTGGGGGTTCTTCGTCCTCTATGTCGTCGGAAACGGTATCTTCTGTATAAGATTCTTCTATATAAGATTCTTCTGCATAAGACTCTTCCGTGTAGGGTTCATTCGAAAATTCTTCCCTGTATTTGTCATCAGAATACTGCATGTCCTCATCGTCCTCGTAGTATTCATCTTTATAATGTTGTTCGTCCTCATAATATTCATCTTCGTAATATTCGTCGTCCCCATTGTCCTCATAATATTCGTCCTCGAGATCTTGTCCATCTCCGTTGTCTTCATAATATTCGTCTTCATAATATTCGTCTTCGTAATATTCGTCTTCATAATATTCGTCTTCGTAATACTCGCCGTCTTCGTCCGTAGGAGTGTTGTCTCTGCGAAACAGATTGTATACGGAATAGGCAATTAAGGCAACGACTCCTAAGATGGCAACTGCCAAAATGACCACAATAGGCGTGCCAAGCAGGCTGGAGACAGTATCGCTATCATTTTCAACGGCAGTAGAAGCATCGGTGTCCGTCTCGTTATTTGTGATATCATCTATGACAGGCGTGTCAGGAAGGGCCTCGCTGTCAGGATTTTCCACAGGCGCAGAAGGCTGCACATCAGGAGTATCCGTGTCAGGGTGCCCGGTATCGGTCAGCGGAGTGGCGGATACATAATCTGCAAGGACATAGCCCGTACCTCCCGCGTATTTTATCTGATACCAGTTGTCAGCGGTTTTTCCTGTGACAGTGATTTCCTGACCATACTGTAAAGTGCCGATCTTGCTGTGCTTTGTCGATGGACCGCTACGGACATTCAGACCGTTTTGGGTTGCGGCATAGACGGTGCTCTGCATCGGGGTGACTTGAACGGTGTTCTGGTCAGACGGAGTGGGATTAGGAGCCTGCTGCGCAGGGGGCGTTCCTGTATCGGATGGATTTTGGGCAGGAGGCGTTGTCTGCCCGGGCTGGTTTTGGGCAGGAGGCGTTCCCGTGTCGGATGGATTCTGCACAGGGGGTGTCGTCTGTCCGGGCTGGCTTTCGGGCGTACTTGGCGCAGGTGTGCTCTCACTTGGTGTGCCTTCACCCGGCGTGCTTGGCGCAGGAATGCTTTCACTCGGCGCGCTCTCATTCGGCGTGCCTGCTGAAGGCTGGCTTTCATTTGGTGTGCCTGCTGAAGGCTGGCTTTCAGCAGGGGGATTCTCAGG
>VSNR01000243.1 GCA_009774345.1 Lachnospiraceae bacterium
GTACATAAACAAACATTATTCATTTACATAACCTCTTCCCCGTCTATGTAATTGCCTCAAGCGGCAGACATTCTTTCCAGACCTGTCCCGTGGATGGGAAAAATTCTCCAAATCCCTTGTCCGTAATTTCGATCTGTACGGCATTGGCATCTTCCATATAAAACCGCAGTTCCACCCGGTTTGTCTTATTGCCCCGGACCTTCATGCCCTCAAGCGAAATCCGCGCCACGCGTGTCTTTTTCCCATCTACCGGAGAAATATTGAGCGTAATGGTATTGTTTTTGACAAGCATTACATCAAAAACACTGTTTGCCTCATACCAGTTTGTGCCAGCGTCCAAAATCGGATAATAGATCTCCGCCTGACCTTTATCACAGGTCATTCCAATATTTGCCCGCAGCTTGTCCGCTGACAGATACACATATGCCCCGGACAGCGTGGATGGATACACGCGCTCACGCGCCCCATAGCACGCCCCCTTGCTGAAAAGATTGTTCCCCTGAAACACACGCCTCCCCCTGCACATGTATTTGAGGGAATCCCTGCACCATTCCTTCGAGAAATGTTCTCCCAGCAAAAAGACCGATGTGATGACCCGCTGGTCACAGTTTTTGCGCACGATCTCGAGCAGTGCGGTGTCAAGCTGCTTGTAAAATGCACTTTTTGCGGTCTCATTCTTATCTGACAAATCCGGGATCTGCATTTGCGGATAATGTGCCGTCTCGATAAAACATGCCACTGGATTCGTCTTTCTGTTCATGGAGAGCAGATGGCTGTCAATGCCGTCACTCCTGTAATCATACAGCAGCACATCATGAATCCACATCTCCTGAGGCTGATGGAGCATATATTGGAAAAAACAGTCCTCGTGGCTTAGAAAATAGATTTCAAGCTTTCGCTGCCCGGCGCGGTTTGTCGCATTCCTGAGCATCTCCATAATCCCTTTATCCATTTCCTTTAGTGTATATGCCACCGCCGCGATCTCTTCTGAAACAATGTACGCCGCCAGCAGGGCAAGTGCCTTTCGAACAAATAATTCAAGCAGATATTCCGCAGTCAGTGCTTCCTCGGCAGCCGAATCCGTGCCAACCTTGACACTGGTGTTGTTTTTTGCCAGCACCAGCAGATTGTCAACAAGGGTTCCCTCTCCATCCTTCGCGGCTTTCAACGCTTCTTTGCCGATCAGCCATGCCGCGCTTCCCGTGGCACCCTTTTTTCTGCACAGCAGTGTGGGAATATTGTACTGTTCTTCCCCCATCACCAGACTCACCGTGTCAGGCATGCTCTGGTCCTGCCTGCAATAACTAATCTGCGCATAGTCATTTCCAAGGTCAAACCCGACCACCACTTTATTCTTTTTCGTCATAACATCTCTTTACTCCTCTGGTCACAATACCTTAAACAGTTCCCTGACACAGAAATCCTGATACACATAGTCCTCTGTCAGCTGCTGTGCCGTCACCTCGTCCTGCACGCTGATACTCAGTAAAATATCATTTAAGATGCTGAACCTGTCATCTGTGCCCTGCTTCCCTGCCTCCGCAGAGGTTTCCGACAGCCCGGAAAGCGTGCCGCTCTGGGTCACATGCTCCCTGACCACCCCATCGTCCTCCAGATAGTTTTCTGTAATATAGTACTGTATCGTTTCTCCATAAAAAAGCTGGAACATACTCACATGAATCCCATCGTACATTTCCTTCATTTCCCGAATCTCATAACTGCTCTCCTCCACAGAGTCATCATCATAGGTGTAATGCATATAGACCTGACTCTGCGGCTGCGTCCGGTACTCGATAAAAATACTGTTTTTGATGTAATGCAGCTCTGGCACCAGCTCCACCAGCTTCACATAAAATGGAAAATAAATATCCTCATTCAACAGCTCGCGGATAAACAGCCTTGCCACATCCTGCGGGATTGCTGTCTGCTGTACGTTCTCCGCCCAGAACTTTAAGAGTGCCAGCTTGCACACTCTGTCTGTCAATACTTTTTTCACATATTTCTGATACAGAATATCAAACACCTCAGGGTTGATAATCGACTCATAAACAAAATACTCGTATGCAATATTCATCAAAATGCCATTCACCAGCGAGACATCATGGTCTTCATACTGCACATATGCGATCACCATCTCATCCCTGTCCTGAATGGCAGCCCCGGTAAACACAAGCTGCCGAAGAAGCCGCTCTAATATGCGCTTTGCATCCAATTCCAAATCGACTGCGGACCGCCACAATTTCCTGAGATCTGATGCCCTGCCTTCATAATTCATCATCAGATAGCGCAGGATATTTTCATCGTATTTCATATTCTTGTAGATGTAATATGCTACATTGACAAGAAATTCATCATATTCATAGTCCTTGCTGACAATCCGTTTGCTGACAAGCCTTGCCACAGATTTCGACTCCACATCCGCCACGCCAAAGGATCTCAGCCAGTAATACGCCTTGTCAAACATTCCCCTCGAAATCAGATACTTGATAAATTCTGCGCGCTCGGACGCCTCCATCTCATCCGCCTCAACATCCTCCAAAAAGGCATCCAGCTCTCCGATCATATCATTGTCATAATAAAACCGAAGCAGCTTTGTCCGAATCTCCTTCTTAAAGCTCTCTACCACCTGCGGCGATTCCGCAAGATTCTTAAAGCGCTTTACATTGTCCTGTGAGATCGTAATATAATTTTTGTCCACCTCACACAGATAAATGTCAAAGCTCAGCCGCCCCTGCATATAGCCGCTGATGTATTCTACCTGTCTCTTTGGCTCCATCAGCTGCTTATTTTCATACGAAATGCTCTTGGTGAAACGGTTTCCATGTTCATCCTGCAAAAACAGCTTGTACTCGCTCCCGTAAATCGGTATCATGCAGACACAGTTCACCACGGGATACGAACTCTCACCATTCACCTTCTCGTGAATGACCACAATACTTTTGACTTTCGGATTGTCAACGTAAATGCGGTGCATGAAAAGCAGCGGCGTGAAAGCATATGCCGTCTCATCTGTGACCATCTGCGGCGCCAGCATATTTCTATATAAATACGCCAGATTTTCATTGATGTGGCCCAGCCTGATCTGATCTACCACAAACCGTTCAATCGCAATGCGGTAGCTCTGTTCCAAATCAGGAAATTTGTCTTTATTTTTGATGATATACGCATACAAAAATGCGTTTAACTCATAATCCAGATTGCTTTGGTACGCAAAGTACATCAGCACCATCTTGGGAATCTCAATACTTCCCTTGATATCCCCATACTTGTCAAGCTCAAGCGACATCATATAATACTCATACAGTCCTGTCACTCTCACAGAATGCTCTACCCCCAGCGCATACCACGGATAGCAGGCGGCACCCCTTTTGTCCCCCAGTATCAATATATGACAGATCGACGCCACTGTCTGCGGCGAGCCATAAGCCTCATAGACCTTTCCCAAGATTCTGACAAGCAGCGCCGAGTACTCCTTCTTGCGGGCGGCAAGATACTGTAGCTGTTCGATCAGTTCAGGCTTTAAGAGCTGCCTTCTGGCGCCATGCCACAGGACGTTCTCCTCAAACTTGTCCAACTTTAGCAAAAATGTAGGATGTTCCAAGAGCAACAAGACTGCCTCGCACAATAACATCGGGCTGGTACAGCCGTTCTCAAACATCTCCTCCATAAACTGCCATCTCTGTTCTCTGTCCCGATACAGATCTTCATTGAGCTGAAGGACAAACCAGCCCAGACGCCACTCTGACGGATTGTTGGCATAGATCGTCTCAATCTCATCACTGATTTCCTTCACATAGTCCTCCGCGCAGTTTATCAGCGTTGTCAGATACAGATAATAACAGTTTTGGAAGATGTCGCTTGGCTCCTTTGACAGCCGCTGCTCGAGCAGGTCCAGATACCACTTTGCCTCATTAAAACGCTCCTTTGTGATGAGAAGCTGCACGCGGTATAAATTGTAAAGGATACTGTCCTCATCCATTTCCAGCAGGATGCCCAGATCTTTCTCAAAGCGGTGAATCCACTGTGTCAATGAAATCTTCTCCATGCGCATGTCCACATAATTGCAAATCATGTCACAGACTGCCTTCCTCTGTCTGCGGTTCTCCGTCCGCTGCTCCTGTTCCTCCTCCATCAAGATCTCAACTGGAATCGTATATTCATTGCACGCATCTGAAAAGACCACCGCCCCGGTGTTTACGCCTTCATGCAGCTTGGAAGCATCTATGTAAATGTCAAAGACACATTGGTTATCAACAAAATCCGCACTGGTTAGCTGCTGTCTGGCAGTGCTGAGAAAATCCCCCTTGATCCATACATGAACACATCCATATCCCCAGCTGCTTCTTGTGATCACAACACTTTTTACAATGCTGTCCTGTACATCCTCAAGCAGAAACCCTTCTATATCAAAGGTATATATAATCGGCGTCTTTTTACTGATCTCGATCAAAAATTCTTCTACATTCTGCTCATTGCCCTCACTGCGTGCCAGTCCCGTGTAAGACATGACCGCATTTTTATCACTCCGGTGCAGAATGGAGGCAAAATTCCGGGCATAAAAAAGCGCGACTGCCTCCTCCCAACTGGTCTGCGCCAGATTCGTAAAATGAAACAGATTCTTGATCGTTCCCAGAGAGCTCTCCAATCGCGGCTTCTGCACACTGACCCTGTAGGGGATCACGTACTCACCGCGGTTGGTGATCAGCACAAACTCTCCCCGGATGCTGCTGCCCGCCTCGGCAGATGTCCCGTCAAAGCAGTACATCACTTGTGTCTCCTCACCCGAAAAAGCATTCTCATATACTCTCATTCTGGTATCGGACGAATATATTTTTCCCTCTGTATATTTGTCAGCGGCATGTATGGCAAAGCTGTCCTCGACAATTTCTCCCGGCACTGCACTGAACTCTATATTCTGACAAGAAATCTCGAGATACTCCGGCTTCTCCTTGTTGTCACTCATTGTTTCACTTCCTTAAAAAACTCATTATCTTCTAGTATACCCTATAAAGTG
>VSNR01000244.1 GCA_009774345.1 Lachnospiraceae bacterium
AGGTATTAAAATATAACCATAAACGTCAAAAATCCTGATACTTTGGTCTTATCTATCAGGATTTTTGTTTTTACTCTTTATTCCCCCAGCTCCATACCCACTGCTCCGCGTTCGAGCAGGCTTTCTGCCAGCTCCTCGCAGATCCGAATCTCATAGCCTTCCCGGCGCTTTATCCGGTACAGAGCCTCTTTTCCTCCGTCTGTATCCTCTGCCAGAACTGGGCAGTAATAGGACACGCTCTCTTCCTTTTCGGTATCAAACAATGCCAGAAAGAAAAATGGCATCTGCTGGTCGTAGAGCAGGATGGCCTCCATCGCCTCCTCTGATACCATCAGGACTGGCGAAGTCATGATATCTGGATAGACGGCATCCACTCCTGTCCTCATTTCCAGCATCAGCGGCGCTGGTATTCTTTTATAATCCTTCCGGTTCACATTCCTCACGTCTAGTTTCCCATACCAGTTTACGACCTGCGGTATTGGATTTCCCTTCTGGGATGTCAGTGTCAGATATCTTCTATACATGCCAGCTTTTCTGCCTCCCCTCTCCATCTGCCAAAAAAGATAAAAAAATCCTCTGTTTTATTGAGCATGCAGTATTCCCTGATCTCCCTGATCTCACCCAGCATATCCCTGCACAGGGTTTCCAGCGCCGCATAATAATACTCGGCATACCAGAAGCGGACAGCATCCTCCTCATATGGATATATTCGGGGATACTCCTTCCTTAGTCTGTCCATCACTGCTGATATATCCTGCTCATACTGCTGGAAAAAACAGGGCGGCTGCCAAATCTTTTCCAGCTGGTTCTCATCCATGTAAAATTCCCTGCCGAATAATGCCAGCCGTATCCCGCCTGTACGCATCAGAATGCTGCTGTGCAGATAACAGACGCCAAGACATGCTGCCTCTTTTCTGGTATACTCTCCCCACTGTCCGAACAGCTCTGCAAATGCCTGCAGGACTGCATCCCTTCTGGCTGTTTTCTGGTATTCGGCTTCCAGCATCCTGATACTGACGGAAAATACTGCTTCACCCCATTTTCTGGCATCTGTCATCATTGCTTCCCTGTATGCCATTACATATCCCCCTGTCGTGATTATTCGTTTCATTATTGTATCTTCAGATTCCCGCCGATAAATGAGATTCCGTTATCAAGCTGTATGCTTGTCCCTTTCTGCCTGAAATTTACAAAGGAATCTCCCGCGACGATCAGCGAGCCGGTATCACTGGCAATCGTCAGGTCCTCTGCTGCTTCCAGCATAATAGAATGCGCACTTACGATGTGGATTCCCTCCGCATCTGTCAGCTCGATTCTTGTTCCCTTATTGTTGGTGATCACGATGGAATCAGGCGTAAAACGCACTTCCTTCTGGTACCTGCTCTTAAATACTTTGTGTGAAGGATCTTTCCGATCTGGGCTGTCTGCTTCCACATGCACGGAACTTGCCACAAATGCATCCCTTTCCTGATGCTGCGGTATCATCAGACGCACCATGTCGCCTGGTTCCGGCATACAGTACCAGCCTGTACCATCTGGTGTAGAATACACCGTGGCATAAGGATACCAGATATTGATGGTCTGATGTGCGTTCTCATCACCCATGAGTGACACCTGCACTTTATCCTCCTTTACCTTTGTAATTCTTGCGTCCAGCGCACAGCCTGCCATTTCCTTATTGCAGATTTCAGGCACTTCGATGCCCTTCTCCCTTTTCAGATAACAGCAGTGGAGCAGCTCGCCGCCCTCATACCGGCTTTGTATCTTGAAAATATAACATTTCATTCCGTACAGTGATGCATAATCTCCTATCCGGTGCGGTTCCCTGCATTGTATGATGTATTCCATACAATCCGCCTCCGATACCGCCATACCCTGACATATTTTATTCCGATATCCGCCCAGATCCTTCCGTATCGTATATCTGCTGCCCGCAGGAATTTCAAACGGCATTCCCTGCGGGATTGAATAATAGATCCTGACCCCTTTCATCCGTGAATCCGGCACCAGAAACTGATGGCTCCTGCCTGCAAGCCGCTTCAAAAAATCCCAGTCCGTTTCTTCATACTGCAGAACCAGCTCTCCCGGCGCTTCACTGTATGGTTTGGAAAATGACACCGAAGAATCTGCATACCCTGCCGCTGTCTCCCTAAAGATCTGCTCAAAGGTCACTGACGGATTCTGATAGGACCGAAAATGCTTTTTTTCATCCATAAGGATGCTTCCTGTCATAAGCTCCAGCGTCAGTTTCCGCTGGTCATTTAATACTGAGACAGAAAAATCCGTCACGATTCCTGTAAATAATGTCTTTACCTCACCGTCCATCCCAACAGCCTGTACCGTCTCCCATACTTTCCCTGTCAGAAGTCCCAGATACCGTCCTGTCATCAAGCTTTTCCAGCAGCATTCTGATATCCCCTATGGGATCTGCTGTATCCACACCCTTCATTTTTTGTAGGGTGATTCCTGCCGTATTCCCTTCTGTCAGAAACAGTCTGTCCGGCAGGTTCTCCGACCAGAAGATCTCCTCTGCCGCCTCCCTGCCTGCCGGGCAGAATGCATCCGGTATCCACAGGGCATATCCATCGAAATGCCGCCACTCCTCCTGCCGCTTGTCCCTTTCCGGCGGTGTGACAAACACCCGTTCCATCTGCTGTAAGTAAA
Organism: Lachnospiraceae bacterium; assembly: GCA_009774345.1. GTDB lineage: Bacteria > Bacillota > Clostridia > Lachnospirales > Lachnospiraceae > COE1. Next base: position 2,665 of record VSNR01000244.1, read on the forward strand.
CGTCTACATCTTCTTCGTTAATCCGTTCCATCTGCCCAGTCCCCGCTCTCCCTGAATGTTCTGAAACTCTGCCGTACGATGCTCCTCCACTTCGCGGATGCTCTGGCCGGATACGTGAATGTCAGCAGTACCAGACGCTCCTTTACCGTGCTCAGGGCTTTGATATGTTCTGCTTTGATATCTGTCATTTCCATCTGAAACCAGCCTGTCGGAAGTTTCCCTTCCCTGCACAGATAGACCGGCGATATTTCGTATCTGGGAAACATCTCTTTTGTCAGCAGGCATACTTCCTCCGCTGCGAAACGTATCCGGGCGGATTCCACTTTCTGGTTTAACGGCTGTGCTGTTATCTGCACGCCGCTGCCATTCTCCAGGATGATTTCCGGCCGCCCTTTCCGCGGATAATATCTGTGCTGTCTGTCCTCTTCCATCTGGTAAAACCCTTCCGGGAGTTCTAACACTAAACCGATTCCATCCAGACTCTTCGGAATGAACCGGATGCTCTCCTGTGTACAGCCTTCGCTCTCCTCCATGCAGAACTGTTCCATTTTCCTGTTTTCCCCCTTTCTTAAAATTTATCTGAAAATCCTGTGACAGCTGTCTGCGTTTATCCAGCACTGCCTTCTGTTTCGGCTGTACAGGCTGGAACACTTTCTTTTCCAGTTCTGTTACTGCACTTATCCGGCTTGCTGCCGTATTGATCCGGTTGATCTTATCTATGGCTGGATTCTGCCCGAATCCTCCCGTCTCCATGGAATCACTCATATCCTGCATCCTCCTTTCCTGCTGGTATAGTGCCTGTCCCCAGCCGTTTTACCTGACATCCCTCCAGCTGTCTTTCCAGACTGCCTGCAAGTTCCATGACTGGTGTGGAGCCAATAACACATTTTTCTGCTGCCCTGCGGTCTGTAAAAGTATCTTTCTGCCGATCCTGTTCCCCGGACCGGCAGAACACTGGAAAATCATCCCCCCTGCCCCCGTCCATCAGAACCTTATCTGATGCGCCAACGGTGTCAAAACCGTTGCACATATTAATAACGGTGGGCGATGCTGCCCGTTTTACCAGCGAAACCTCTTTTGGTGCCTGAAACAGGATGCTGCCTCCTTTCAGCCCTATGGTTTCTTTTGCTATGACGGTCAGCGAACGGTGGCTTGTTACACCTGCCCCCGCAGCATCGGACAGCTTTACTTCCAGCAGCTTTTTCTGCTTCATATCCCGAAATCCCATGGCATCCGGTTCGAGATACAGGCGTTTCTTATCCTTTGTGGTAAAATACCGGTGGGTGTTTTTCAGTTCCGGGTTTCCCTTTCCATTCCTGCGGACGCCGCATACCGCCCTGTCCCCGCCGCCTGCGGCATTCCCAATGTGGATGTATACACGTTCTCCCTTCTCTGGCATACAGTACGCCAGATTCCCCATATCAGGCTGCCATGGATACCAGTAAGCACTTTCCGTGGGCTGCACCGGATCCATGTCAAATTTTACTTTTACCTGCTCTTCTTTTACATCCAGCACTGCCGCCGGGAGCATCAGCCCTGTCAGGTATGGATTTTCGTACCGCTCTGTCTGAAAGGCGGCTCTTCCTGCCAGTGTGTAGTAAAATTGTAACAGGCCTTTTTCCAGACGGCATTCCTTTGATGATACGGTATATCTGCTGCCATCCCATTCAATCTTATCGCCAATCTCCCAGTTCTGGCTGGTGCGCACACGGCGGCAGATGCTCCTGCCCTGCCTGTCAGACCGGATTTGTTCACACACGGTGCTGCTGTCTGCCCTGTGTATGTTTCCCTCCGGCATGCCATTATGTACACAGGCAGCAGCGGAATACACGGATGGCACGAGAACAGTATGCAGCCTGCTGGCAAGTCTCTTTAAGAATGCCCAGTCTGTTTCTTCAATCTGGTACAGCGGAGCCTGGACTGCCTGGTCTGCACCATGAAACCATAATTTTGCCCCCGGCGTGCCCGCAAGCACCTGCTGCATTACTTCCCCGTATGTCATGGAGATGTCCTGAAAGCTCCTGTTCCTTCTTAAAAGATCAAGCTGCTGTGTGGCAGAAACGCCTGTCAGCACTACATGATATGACGAACCCTCATGGGTCATCTGTACTTCCCTGATCTGCCCCGCAAACAGCAGGCGGCTGCCGGCCCCTGTCATCACGGGTGTCCCAGACAGGGGCTGTAAGACAGCATCCTCCGCGTATTTCTCAGGGACGGTGCCTTCAACCTGACATACTGCATGGTCGTTTCTGTCAACCTTCATATCAAACTTCTGTATATCCGCAATTGGGACTGCGGAACGGACCTGCAGGTCTCCCTGTGTGTA
>VSNR01000245.1 GCA_009774345.1 Lachnospiraceae bacterium
GATCAAGGTATTTTCCAGTGTCCATAAGATGGGATTGGGGTCAAAATTCATGTCCACATCTATGGGTACATTATAGAACAAGAAGTATACATTATGGGGACATTTCATACAGAACATTTTGAACGATATGCAAATTATTCAATAGAGGAAATGATAAATGCTATAAATGGTATTGAACCTGATGTTGTATTCATTGAAGCAAGAGAAAACAGTTTTACAGAATATGGAGTTGTGGATGGACCGATAGATATGTGCGTAACTTTTAGCTATTGTTTTGACAATAATATTCCTGTTGAAATGATTGACTATTGGGAAATTACTAATGATTCTAAAACGAATACAACTACGGATGAAAGAGATGACCACATTCATAATAACATTATGAAAAAGCTTGTTAATTATGAAAACAAAAGAATTCTGATTATATGTGGATTTGGGCATTTGAACGCTCAAACAGAACGATTGATTGAAGCGGGTGGTCAAAAACAGCATATTAGTCATAAAAGTGATATATTCAAAGGGGAAAATGAGGATTTTGTTTATCCGAGTATGCTATGTGATGTATGGGAAGAAAGAGTTCTTTTCTACGCACATACAGTTCCTCAGCTGGTTCAAGAAAATGACGCCTTGAATGAAGAAACTAAAGCAAATTGGCCAGAGGATGTTGATGATTCTTTCTATAATTGGCAGATGAAATATTGCGAATTGTTCGAGGCGAATAATTTGTATATGGACTAATTAAAGCATCTATTAAAGTGAATAGAGAACTATTAGAACTGTATTGGCGAGGATATAGTAAATCGGCAGAAGCATTCAAAGTGGGGAGAAGGTCTTTTACGGCAGATGAGTATTGATTTAAAAAAGACCTTTCCTGATATGACAGGATTTTCAGAAACAAATTTGAAAACGATGCGGCTATGGTATCGCTTTTATGCAGAAGCTGTAAATGGTCAACAAGTTGTAGACGAATTGAGGTCTGATGATATTTTCCGGCTGATAACAACAGGTATTGCAGGGTATGAATTAAGCAATGCGCTCTGCAAAGAATATCAACGCAGTCTTCCTACAATAGAAACGTTAGAGTCAGAAGTCGCAAAAATGATGGATACAAAATAGTCTGTAAGTAGTATAATAAATCCAAGGACAAACTAGAATTATGTAAAGGAGAGATACACATGGATTATCAAAAAATAGATAGACTGTTGGTAAAAATAAAAAGTGCATATGACAAAATTGGCGCTGAAACAGAATTAATGGTAGACGCACCGGCAGATATAGCAGAAGTGGAAGCTATTGAAAATAGACTTGAAAGGAAATTACCATTACAGATTAGAAATTTCTTTTTGCAATATTCTAAAAAATGTAGATTTTCAGCATATTTACCAGAGGATTTTGAATTACCAAGTGAACTGGATGAAATTTTTTGTGCGGAATTTTTAATATCATTAGAAGAATTTGTAGACGCGGAGAATTTAAGAAAAGATTACGCAGAAGGATGCTTTTTCAATGAAAATGATGCGTATGATGCTGTTTGGCATCATAAATTAGGTTTTATGCGTGTTCCCAATGGTGATGTAATAGCATTTGATGTGAATAAAAATGAAACAAATCCACCAGTGATTTATCTTAGCCATGATGACGGTGAGGGACATGGATATATACTTGGTAGTGATTTCGATACATATTTTGAACAGTTGTTATTGGTAGGGGCATGTGGTAATGAAGACTGGCAGATGATACCATTTTGCCCAGATGCACAGTCAGGAATTGTATCGAATTGTGACAATGCAAAGAATTATCGAAGAATTATAGATTTACAGATATAATGGATGGTTCGTACAAATACCAGTTTGAGCTAATTTTTTCGTCACGTGGTTTTTGCCGTGTAAAATTTTCAACCTGCAAAGAAATGATATATAAAGTGGATTGTGATAAAATATATATGATTGACGAAGAAGGATTTTTTAAAGGATACTTTCAAAATTGCGCTTTGCAATAATATTTCTGTTACCAGCAGAACAGAACGTAGTGTTTTTTCAACGGTTACGTTTGATGGCATGATGTATGTTGCAGAAAGAATGTTGGAAACAGGTATCTCTATTATTCTTGAAGGAAATTTTGTTCCTGTCGGTGTCAAAAAGATTGATGAAGCTGATACGATAAAGCGCTTGATTGACCGGTACAATTACACTTCATTGGATTTTAAATTTATGGGTGATACACGGGTTTTGCATCAACGATTTCTGGAACGGGAAAAATCAGCTGAACGCGGTGAAGTTAACAAAATAGGAATGGATGTTCCCTATGAGACGTTCAATCAGTGGTGCCGCAATCTTGACGATTTTGATATTGGTGGAGAAACGGTACGAGTAAATACAACCTATTATTACGCAAAAGGACGCATTCATTTGTTGAAAACGTCCTTTTGTGCATATCATTAGAGAAGTTCCTTTCGCTACACTTCAAACCGCCTTTCGCTACATTTCACAAAAAAGTACAAAATTTCTGCCGATAAATAAAGTAGGATATAGCAGACTGGGAGTGATAGATTTGGATATAGCAGTTGTTGATGATGAAAAAGTAATCTGTGAGCATATCCGTGAAATGATAGAAAACCAGAAACCGGACTGTCATGTGGCTTGCTTTTCGTCCGGGGAAGAATTTCTTAACGCAGCAAAAGCGTTTGACATTGTTTTCCTTGACATACAGATGGACGGCATGAATGGCATTGAAGCGGCAAAGGAAACAAGGGAAATGAACGCAGATACTGTTTTAATTTTCATTACTGGCATAAAGGAATATGTTTTTGAAGCCCTTGATCTGTATGCGTTCCATTATCTGTTAAAGCCTGTCACAAAGCAGAAATTCACGGAAGTTTTCGGGCAGGCGTTAAGGGAAGCCGGGCTGCGGAAAATGCGCCGGAAAAAACAGCTTTTTATCAATACAAGAAACAAGGGGATTACCATAGACGCAGACAATATTCTGTATATTGAGAGCGTATCAAGGAAAGTGGAAATCCATACCACGCAGGAAATCATTGAAGCCTACGGCGCACTTGGCGAACTGGAAACGCAGCTCGGCGGGACGTTCTACCGCTGCCACCGGGGGTATCTTGTGAATATGGCGCACATCACGGAATACAAAAGGGACTGTATCACACTTACGGGTGGAGAAACTGTCTATTTGACAAAGAAAAAATACGGCGAATTTGTAAATGCGTATATGTGGTACTTGCAGAACGGAGGGGCTTCCTGTGTATAGCAAGATAGATTTTATTTTTGCGTTTTTTACGGTGGTTTCTGTCCTGCTTCAAGGGTACTGCCTGCAATACTTTTTGGGAAGTTTTTTAGAGGGCAGGACAAAAAGCTGTTTTCATGGGCTTTTTGTAACGGCAGCATATGGGTTGTCACGGTTATGTATCTATTGGCTTCCACCAACAGGATATGAAAGCGTAAAGACAATTTGGAAAACGGTACTGTCCCTCTGCATTCTGCTTGTTATAGCAATGTGTTTTTATAAGGCGTTTCGTGCGGTTACACTCTTTCTTGCGGCTGCTTTCCGTGCAATCGCTGATATTAGTGCTTTCGTGGTGCTTATCCTGCTTGATAAACCAGTGGATAAACTGCTTACGGTATGGAATCTGTGCATGGAGAGAGGGATTATCACTTCCGAAAAAATCTTTGAAACAGCAGTAAATGCCAGTGTAATCGGAAATCAGATTTTTCGGGAAACTGCCCTTGTCCTGCTGTTGTACCTGTCACTGAAAGGGATTGTACGCAATTACAGGGAAAAGGATTATGCAATCCATAGGACAGAACTGTTATCTATCCTTACCCCGGCTATGGTAAGCCTGCTGTTATGTGCGCTGCTTCGCACTATCCTGTTTACGGTGGAAGAAAATGCCGTGGAAACAGTGTATGATCAATACCCGCTGTTATTGGCAATCCTCCCCGCAATTCTGCTTTTGTCGCTGCTTTCTATCCTGTATGGGGTAAAGTTGTTTCAAGATACGGTTTATCTGAACCGGGAGCGGAGCAACAGGATTGTACTGGAAAAGCAGATAGGGAGTATGCAGGAGCATATGGCGGAAATGGAGCGTATCTATTCCGGCATAAGGAGCATGAAACACGATATGAAGAACACGCTTTCTGTTGTGCTGCGGCTTGCCGCTGAAAAGGGGGAAAGTGAAAATAAAGAGTTACAAGCCTACCTGTCGGAAATGAACAATGCTTTTGACGGTCTGGACTTCCGATTTAAGACGGGAAACAGCGTGATTGACACATTACTCAACATGAAATACCATGAAGCGTTACGCCTCGTCCCGAATTTGCAGGTAGATGTAAAGAAACTGCTGCTTCCCTCTGATCTGGCTATCCAAAGCTATGATATCGCTGTTATTTTAGGCAACGCTTTAGACAATGCAATAGAAGCGTGTCGAAAATTAAAGGAAAAAGAGCCAGAAGCGAAAACCTTTATCCGGCTGTCGTCTGTCAGGAAAGATAAACTGTTAATCTTCAAGATAGAAAACAGTTTTGACGGGACGCTGAAACGGAAGCGGCAGACAGGACTTCCCGAAACAGACAAAGCGGACAAAAAAGTGCATGGAATAGGGCTTGCGAATATTAAAAATACAGCAGAGAAATATCAAGGCACAATGGATTATAAGACGGACAGCAGGGTGTTTGTCCTTTCCGTGATGATAAAAAATGAAAGGGATATAGAGAAATGATGTTGTATCAAAATACAATAACAGGAAAGTATTAAAATTTTTCCACCTGTGCGGTTTGGTTAACAGCCAATTCCTACCTAAAGTATAAATGCTGCCGTACCTTAATAAA
>VSNR01000246.1 GCA_009774345.1 Lachnospiraceae bacterium
ATATTACGCAAAAGTTTTAGAGTGAAATCTCTATCCCGTCCTCATAATTTCCATAAAAATAATAAACTGCTGTCTGTGTGTCCTGCTGGTATACAATGGACCACTGCGTCCACCATTCTCCCTCCGTCTTTGCCACCCGTGACAGCGCCTGACGCACCGCCGCCCCTGTGAGCACCCCCTGCGCCGCTTCATAGTCTTCACAAAGCTGCAAATACCGCTGCTGTGCGCTCTCTCCTCCTGCTGCCGTATCCCCGTTGGCAAGATTAAAATTGGTGACACAGTTTGTATCCACTACCACCATCTCACCCTCCACGAACTCCACGCTGACCGATGCGCCCGCCGCATCGGAAATAGCGATGTGATGGCTGATGCCGCCGGAAGCATGAATATCATACTGTCCCAAAAGCGCCACTGCCTCCTCCACTGTCGCAGCGCGGTTGAGCAGCAGGCGGATTGCCGTAGTGATTGTCAAATCCGGCTTTTGGGTGTCCACCGCCAGCATTCCGCCCTCGTTCACCTCCAAGTCCGCAACGCACAGCCCCGCCTCATTCACTCCGTCCATCGGTACATAGAGTGCGGCAATCGCCAGCATTTTATATGGAAACTGCTCTGGCACGATCTGTGTACTGTCCGTAATATTCTTGAAATCGCAGGTAGAGATTGAAGCGTATCCCTCTTTTGGGGTACACTTTACAATGATTGGCACTGCGCCGTCCCAGTCAAAATTCCGCCCCCACACATGGCTTCCTGCACTGTCGAGCGCAGAGACCACACTGCACGCCGGCCCTTCATTTGTCACATCCATCTGATAAAATCCCTTGGAAATCTGTCTGGTCAGAAATGCGCTGACCTCACTGTCCGAAGCCGCGCCGCCTGCTTCGAGAAACTCCTCAAAATGATAATCTGTGTCCGTCTCCATATAATAAACCTTGTCTGCCCCTGAGAGCGGACGGATGGAGGACACGATTTTGAGCTCGTCCCGAAACAACACGCCCGCGCCGCCTGCCAAAACCAGCACTGCCGCAGCGAATATTATGAATGCCTTCCATAGTTTCTTACTCTTTTTCCTCATATGAAAACCTCCAGTTTTTTATTTAAACACACTCTAACACGTTTTCATTTCATAAAAAAGTGCCTATCTGGTAAGTTACCAAAATAGGCAGGTAAGTTGTGAAATTTGTTTCATATGATGCTAGATCTACTATAGTTTATAATCCCTTAAAATATCTCAACATCTGAACCAGCACTGGACTCTCTGCCAGTTCATCATGTTCTTTTTCACGCTCTCCAAATGCCACAAAATCATGTTTAGAATAAAACAAATGCAATTTAGGATTCGAAGCACTAACATATGACCTGATACTGATACAAATTTATTAGCCAAAGTATAATATCCAACCATACTCAACTGCTCATCCCTTTCATGAAAAACCAGAAAAGTCATGGCAATACGCTGTTTTGCAAACTCAATCGCTTTATGACTAATAAAATCCTCCACATCTTTTCCCAATGGGCAGGAAAAAGAAGAAAGGATGATTCTGCATTCTTCCTCTCCATATAAATCTATCATATCAAGTATATTCGTTTCTCTTATTCGTAACATCATTTCATGTCAATAACTGATAAGCTATTGTATTCTCCCTATAAATTTCTTTAATTCATCCTGTGATAAATCTTCAGATTCTATCAAATGTACATGAGAAGTCTCTGCTGTTTCCGCCGCTTTCTCCATTGCATCTATAAATAATTCCGCCGCTGTTGATTCTGTTATTGTAATATTTTTCAATATGCTCTGCGTTGCCATAACCTTCCCCTTTCCTTTTCTATTTTGCAATAAAACTTAGTGATAGTATACGTCAAACTCTTTCAAAGAGCAACATTAATTTTAGATACATAAGAAAAGAATTCCCCTGCTAATACCCAATCTTAAAACTATCCCCCTCCACATAGACCGCTTTCGATTTCGTGATCAGAAGCCTCTCCTCGGAGGTGAAGCTCAGTGTCTCTCCGTCGTGGAAATACATGCCTTCTGACAGGATTCCGTCGCAGACATTGTAGAGAAAATTATAGATTTCCTCGGGCGAATGGCTGGTGCCGATCACCTCCACTTCCAGCCTGCCAAACAAGGTCAGTCCATACGTGTAGCCACTGTTCCCATTTTCATCGCGCACCAGTCCCACATACACCCACAGCGGAAGCGGCATCTCGCTGTTTCTTAGTTTTCCCGCCCACTCGTTGTAGAAGGACGGCTCATAGACGGTTCCTGTCGTGTAGATTCCAAGCGCCTTCGTCTCCATGCTGCACAAGTTGACGGTGTCTGTGAAAAAGCAGGCTGCCTCGATGGCATTCGCTTCATGGTTCAGTACCGCCACCAGCAGATGCGCCTGATGCTGCTTCGTCGTCTCCACAGCCTCTTTCCACAGGAAATTTCCCTCCGCATAGAACTCTGCCTCTCCCTCTGGGACAGGCGTATCCATCAGCGCAACGGATATCGTATTGTTCTCCAAGCTAAATACCAAGGTCTGCGCATCGCGTGTGCAGTTCTCGTCCGCCACTTGAAATGTTTTGACCAGCAAATCACCCAGCGCGTCAAAATCAATCTTCGCATCCCTTAACAAAACAGAGCCAACCCGCACCGCATTCTGATCGTCCACCTCGTCCCACTTTTGCTTGCGTTCCTCCTCGGTCATGCTGTTATACTCTTCCTCGGTCATGCCGCGTCTCTCCAGCTCAGACAGAAAACGTCCCCGCCAGTACTCCTTCAAGTACTCAATCATAGCGATGCACTTGTCCTTCGCCGTCGCCTCGTCGTACTCCTCAAATTCGCTGAATGTATGACCACACTCATTGCCTTCCCCGTCGAAGCCGACCACGCCGACCTCCCACCTTCCAAACAGATCTGGCTTGAATTTTAAGATCACATACTCATTTCCCTCGTATGTAAAACTGCCTGCCGCCTTGATTCTCGCCGGCTTCCTGCCAAGCTCATTCTTGTGGCTAAGCCATCCTGTCATTATTTCAACTGCTTTTTTCTCATTCATTCTGATACCATTATCCTTTCGTCAAAGTCCTGTCCTGATCTGATAAGGATATTATAATCTAATTTGAGTCATTCTGCAACGTTTCCTGTTGGGCATCCGCTTTCCCGCGCGCTGCGGCAAGCAGATACACCACAAACACCACCGCCAAAAATCCGACACCCATCATCGAGTATCCCACGCCGACCATCTCGACCAAAACCGGCGCTGTCACAATGCCCGCCACCGCGCTCAGCACCACGACAATCTGACGCAGTGCCATGACGCGCCCAAACACGCTTTTGTCAACTCTGCTCTGGAAAATCGTATTGACAAATATGGAAGATCCTGTGTTAAAAAGACCAATCAACACATTCGCGGCAAAGCTGACCACAAAGACTGGCGTATTCCCCCACAGCACGAAGCTTCCAATCAATAAAATGCTCAGCAGGGCATACTTTGCCACATCATCCAGCTTTGACTTTGACAGCAGTTTTGTCACCGCCGGCGCCAGCAGACTTCCAATCGCCATCGCATAGGTAAAATAGACAATTCCGCCCGCACCGATACCCAGAATCTTATCCGCGACATAAATTTTGTCAATCTCATAAAAACGTCCCAGAATCCCAAAAAACACACTGGTCAGCATCACAATCATGACAACAGGCATTTTTCTGACCTCCGCGATCCCCTCCTTTGCAAAACGAAACAGAGTAAACTCCGCCTTATCCGCCTCTTTCTTCTGATACGCATACGGCAGCCGCCACATGAAAAACGCCGCTGCCATAAATGTCACCGCGTCAATCGCATACAGCACCTGCGTGCCCGACACACTGTACAAGACACCCCCAACACCGGGGCCGACCAGCATAATCACAGTTCCTGCGACAGAAAACAGGTTGTTGGCATCCGTCAAATCCTTCTTGTCAATCAGTTCAGACATCAGCCCCATCTGCGCCATATTGTCCACATCACTCATACCCTGAAGCAGAAAAATCAACACATAGGCAAACAGCATATACTTTCCATTGGTAAAAACAAACGCAAGCATCAGCGCCGCACTCAGCAGATAGACATAGATGCTGACTTTCTTTCGGTTAAAGCGGTCTACAATCACGCCGGACACGAATTGACACGGAATCCGAATCAGCGCCCTGATGAGCCACATCCCCGCCACGCCTGCGAGTGATCCCGACAACTGATATACGGACAGGGTGATCGCCAGCGCATACAGGCTGTCACCAAAAGACGATACCACCGTCGCCCAGACCAGCAGCCGAAATGTTTTGTTCTTCAATAATTTCATATGTATTTGTTCCTCCTATCAAATATATGTTCTAAAAATATGCAAGTTCTCGGGACTGTTATCAGCATACGGTAAGTATACACTTGTAATTTCTATAAAAACAGGCTTTTCTTTCTGGAATTTTAGGCGTATAATATAAATGTAAGGAACCATTCCTAATACATTGGCGTAGTCGCCAACAAAAATACACTCACTCTATCAGAGCAGCCTGAACTGGCTGCTCTAAATTTTTATGCACACGGGCACCCAGATGAATTTTGTCAGCAGAAGCTGACGGGTCTGTGCAGAGGAAGTATGCCGCAGGAAATAAACCATGTCAGGAAGACGCGCCAAATTGCAAACTTCCCTTGGTGGATTTTTTCCCCCACAGGCCGTATACTGATTTTATAAAAACGCAAGGTGATAGTCAATAACTGTGTTGGCATTACTTTAAAGTATTACTAACTTATAGTCGCGAATATCATTTACACTATG
>VSNR01000247.1 GCA_009774345.1 Lachnospiraceae bacterium
ACTCTATTATGTGGAATCATTTCTTCTGATGATAGGATTACTGAAAGAAAAGTGAAATCAATGAAAAATAATCAAATTAGTTTCTTGGATTAACTTTTATTATTTGTCTGAAAATGCTGTTGAAATATGGGCGATATTGTCGAATCTTGTCAGGGTGTCTCCTTCCCCGGCAGATACGGACACGAAAAGCCGACAAAGCCTGTAAACACGGCACTTTCGGCACTACATAGCTTTCAGAGTTACATTATTTCCGTGTGCTTTTAAGGGCATTTTTACATTAGAGAGGGTGCGAACTTTTGTTCTGGGGTTCTTTTGCCTGATAGTATATACTCGTAGGCAAAAGTCGGTTATTATCACGGAAACTCGGATACTCGCAGGCAAAACTCTATACTATCACGCAAAAGTCGATACTCGTAGGCAAAACCCTTATACAAACACGGAAACTGCCTGTATTATCACGGAAACGGACAGGGAGTTTTCGTGATAGTATAAGGGTTTCCGTGATAATATACAGAGTTTTCGTGTTTGTATATGAGAAAAGCGGTAAAAACTGAATGAAAAAATGGCAATGTGAGAAAAGGGCTGCTGTCAATGGCTCTTTTTTGCTTTCCATTCCCGAAAAATAGTTGTTTCGTGCCATCGGGTGAAAAACAGAAAATATTTATAGTATAATTCAGTGGATGCTTTTGCTTTAGCGGGAACGGTTTTCAGCCGAAGTAATAGGAAACAGCGGAAAGGGTGATATATGGATGTATGACGTGATAGTGGTCGGGGCGGGGCCGGCGGGATGCATGGCTGCCAAGGTTTTAGCGGAAAAAGGTTATAAGGTTCTCCTGGTGGAAAAATTCAGAATGCCCAGGTACAAGTCCTGTTCGGGCGTGCTGATAAAGAAATCAATGGAGCTTGTAAAGAAGTATTTCAGGGAGGCCGTGCCGGAGTCCGCCATGTGTACCCCGACAGAGAACAGGGGAATGATGTTTGCAAAGCGGCTTTGCCGTCCATCGCAAATTCACTACCATATACAGCCGTATCATTGATTTTGAAAACGTGGATGATATACTTGAGAACAGATAAGGAGGATATGATTATGGCAATCACAGGAGTGGGCAATTATAGCAGTGTTTATGAAAACACATATGCTTCATCAAGGAAGGAAGCGGCAAAGAAAGAAGAAACAAAGGAAACAGCGGCTACAGAGAAAAACGCTGAAGTAGCAAAGAGTGGCGGCAATGAGGAATACCTTAATAATTTGCAGAAACAGTTTCCTAATATGAAGTTGCAAGTCGGCTATGGGGTTAATACAAAAAATGATGGTAAAGTAGATGTTTTGAATATTAACCCGAAACTTTTAGAGAAGATGCAGAATGATCCAAAGGCAGCAAAAGAATATACGCAGAGATTGAAAGATGTGGAAGCTGCACATAAGTATGTAGATAGTTTTTTTGCAGCAACTGGAAGTACAGTTGTATGCCGTCATGCATATTTAGATGAGAATGGAAATTACAGTAATTTTACTGTTTCAGTTAGAAAAGATGCGTTAAACGAAAAACTCCGTAAAGAAGCGCAGGAAAACGCCGAAGAGCGGATTGAGAAGTCAAGAGAAAAAGCCCGTGAAAATGCGGAGCAGCTTGCGGAGAAATTAGAGGAAAAGGCAGAGGAAGCAAAGGGAAGCGAAAAGTCGGAAGAAAAGAAAGTGGTAACGGAAGATGGAACAACAACTCCGAACAAAGCAGAGCAGCTCTTAGAAGAAAAAATGGCTGCTTCCAAAGATGGCACGATTTATCTGAATGACACAGATATGAAAACAATCATCGAAGCTGTCCAGGAAGAGGATGCGGGCAAAACCATTGTAAAAGAACAGACACAGGTGGGTGCGAATCTGGATTTGAAGATATAATGTTCAACCCTATTCCGCAGAGGTATATAAGAGAGTTGCCTATTTATATGCAGGCCAAGGTTGGCAAAAAATATTTTCAATAAGGAGGATGATATCAATGAACATTAGTTTCAATGCAGGGAGTTCTGGAGGATACAGTAGTATCAACAAAAACAGTGCGCAGTATAAAGCTGTTGAAAGGGATCATTTGAGTGCCATCATTGCAAATGAAGCAAGCATGTCCGAAAAGGAGCGGTTGATTTATGAAACATTTGGCGGACGGGATACTATCATTAAAAATTACATGAAATTATATGACTCTAATGGAAATTTCCTTAATGCGTATGGCGTAGCAGGAATGTGCGTAGATGGAAAAAGTCCTTCGGAATATAATCAGATTATAGATGTTTCCGAAGACTGGCGTCAAGAGATGTTTGATATGGTCAAAAGGGAGTTCATACAAGAAAATGGTGTTGCGAATGGGGATACAACCAAAAGAACATCACTGTATACGGCATATCAAAAAAGCATTAAGATTGATGACCGATTGAAAGGTACATGGACGCTTGGGCAATATGAAAAAGCATATAATAAGGCTTTTTATGATGCGGTAAAGGCGGCTAATCCGAATTGACAACAGGGACAGCCGTTTGATTCCAGAATACTGGACAGCGTTACAAGGGAATCCGTAGAAAGCCAGCTTGTCAAAAGTGGCAATACATTTGTAAAAAAATCATCTTCGGGTAGCAGATTGGATATGAAGATATGATCTTTACACCTTATTCCGCAGAGGTGCATAAATTTATGCCTTTGCGGAGGTGTGGGGGAGCTCTAAATGATAAAGGATTTAATCAAAACAAAGTAAAGGAGAGTGCACATTATGAATATCGATTACAGCCGGTTTTACAGAGGAACAACAAATATTCCCTCATATGGGAGTGGTGCATATAAGAAGGATACCCTTGTAAAGTATGAATTTAACACCACGGATGAGCATGGCAACAAGGTCATGGATAAGATGTCAAGGGAAGAAACCCTGCAGGCAATGAAAGACATCCGTTCACAGTATGGGGATGCAGTCATTGTGGAATTTTCAGGAGACGGCATGGCTGCTCTTGTGGAAGGAAAGAAAGGCAGCATGGTGCCGGAAGATAAGGAAGCAATGGAAGCGAAAAATGCGGCGTTCCAAAAGGATATCGTGCAGATTGACAATTCCCTGAGTGACCTTCCGGCATATTCGGGGATGTATGGTGCAGATAAGGCGGTTGCGTCTGCTTTGGAGAACTGCGGCAAAGAGGAGCAGGGATTTGTGTATGACATCATCCGGCAGAATTTCCTTGTCGGGAACAGCGGTTCCATGACAGAGGAGGAGCGGCAGGCGAACATCTCGCTCGGCATGAAGAAAGCAGAATATGCGGCACAGAACTTTATTCCGGAGGAAAGCAGGGAGGCATTTCTGGAAGCGATGGAGTCCATTGCAAAACTGGCAAGCGCGGGAAAAGCGGACAGTAACGGAAACATGGATTACGGTGTGGCGAAAGGCAGGTATCTTGGGCATGGGAGCAATCTTGTCCAGACCACAAACGCGCTTGACATGATGCGAACGATGGACAAAGACGCATACGCAGAGTACCAGAAGATGGGCCAGAACGATGATGGCGGGCTTAGTTCATTGAAATACCTTACGAACTGGTATGCAGGCGCAGTAAAGAAAGACCCTTCGATGGTTGATACTTACGAAAAACAGTCGGAGGAATATGTGGAGAAAAACGTGAAAGACCGGGAGCTGGATGCAACCTTTGTGGACATAAAAACGGAAAGCATGGCGGCTTTCCTTGAAAGCCTGAAAATGTTCCAGAGTAATCACCCCAATTTCCTATCATCTATCATAAACCGGGAGCTGACATCGAAGTTTTGGTATTGATGGTACAGTAACGGGGGAGGTCTGCCACGGCTACATATCCCCAATAAGGCACAGAGGACGAACAGGCTTCAGCAGGGAAGCAGTTGCAATATAAAAAAATGATGGGGGTTCTGCAGCATTATGAAAAAGAATATTATATTGTGGTTGGCGGTTTCAGCGGTAGTCATGCTGGCATTGCCGTGGCTTGCGGTTACTTTAGTAAAAGGCGATGCAGGAATGGCCGTATGTTTTCTTTTGTTTTTTGCACTTAATCCGTTATACTCCGTGATATTCGGCGTTTTTGCAGGAAAAGATATGAAGCATCTGTGGAGCCTTCCAATTGTTTCGGCTGCTCTGTTCCTGATTGGCACATGGATATTTTTTGATATGGGTGAAATGGCATTTATACTGTATGCGGTGGTCTATCTTGTATTAGGGATAGTGGCCATGCTGATTTCTATGATCATCAGAAAGAAGGCACAAAGATAATAAATGCATACGGTTCTACAGTAGCATATCCCCATAGGCTACAGAGGGACAGGGCAGGCTTCCCCGGTTTTCCGGCAGATTGGGGAATCGGGGAGCAGGGGGAGCTTTACAGATTAACTTTTTGGAGGCGTGGTTTGAAAAAGAAACTCATTATTGTTTTCGTGGTAATAGCGGTGATTCTGCTGCTGATTCCGGTTAAAAAGGTCTATGAGGATGGTGGGACACAGACCTATACAGCCCTGACTTATAAAGTGATTGTCTGGAAGCAGATAGATGGGAAAACAGGAACGGAATTTTACATTTTTCCTAACAATTTCCACCAGTTAGATTATTACGAGTGACTTTTGAAAGGCTGTTTTTGTATGGAGATAACAGGACGCGGCACAGAACGTCTATATGGGAAATAAGTTCCTCACCCTGCGGAAAAGCGAGGTCGCAAAAGTTGCGCCGGACAGGGCTTCTCCCCG
>VSNR01000248.1 GCA_009774345.1 Lachnospiraceae bacterium
AATTTTTATGGTATAATTCAGTGGATGCTTTTGCTTTAGCGGGAACGGTTTTCTGCCGAAGTAATAGGAAACAGCGGAAAGGGTGATATACAGATGTATGACGTGATAGTGTAAAGGGTTTTCGTGATAATACACAGAAGAATGATAAAATTGGCTGTCTGAAAGACGGCTGTATATATTGAAAGCATTTGCAGCAGGAGGATCAGGTATGGTTCTCCTGTTGTTGCATATCTAACTGAAAAATATGTTGACAAATAATTTCATGTGTAATAAAATTATTACACATGAAACACTTTTATTTGAAAGGAGAACAAAAATGGGAAACATCGCAGTCATCATGCCCGTAATCGGCGCAATCGGTTTTATTGTCATTGTTGCAATCATACTGGTTATCAGGAGCAAGGAGAAAAGGGAGAAGATCAAGAGCGTTGATGTGGCAAGGTTTAACAGCTTTGCAGAGGAAATGAAGCGTGAGAATGCTGAAATGAAAAAAGACCTGCAGACTGTAAAGGAAAAAGTAGAAGCCATTGACAAAATGATGAAAGATATTTGATTATGGGAAATTTTGTTGGAGATTTAAACTTAAAAAAATATGAGGATTACATCAATGTTTTTGATGCCCTTTCACACCCGGCACGGATAAAGATCATCGGCATACTGGCAGAAGGGCGGCAGTATGTGAGTGAGCTGGCCCGTCTGGTAAATATCAGCAGGCCCCTGCTCTATATGCACTTAAAGAAGCTGGAAACTGCCCGGCTTGTCACCAGCGCAATGGAAATATCGGAAAGCGGGAAAGCTATGAAGTATTATGCACTGGAAGATTTTGAATTGCAGATCACGAAGGAATTACTGAACGGGCTTTCGCAGAATATTATCATTGAAACACCGTCTAAAGACAGCGATTAGTCGGGAATGGGGAGGAGGATTTTGATTAAATGAAAAAGAGTGTAACGAAAAAAATTATGGCCTGTTTCGCCATGTTTTCCTGCCTGCTTATCAGCGGGTGCGGGGACAGCAGTAAAGACCAGATCATTGCAGTTTATGATTATTCAGGCAGTGCAGAAAAAGAATATGGTGCTGAGGATAAAACTGCGGATGATTTAGTCAATCAGCTCTGTGATTACTTTTTAGAAGGGGAAAGTGAAACGGAAGAAATACCGGGTGAGGCATCTGGCTATAAAAGGATAGATGTCTTCCAGACTGACGGCCATGCATCAGCAGGACAGCAGAAAACGGACGGGAACAGGATCATACATATTGAACTGTATCGATACAATGATGAAATTTACTGTAAAGCCAGTTTTGATTTTTCGGATCGGGAATATACGGCAAAACTGCCCGCAGAGATTTCAGCACAGGTGGAAAAGCTGGAGGCGGAAGGGCAGTAAAAAATCATGGAAAGGGGTTGTTCCTATGGAATTAGTTTTAGAGGACATCACAAAAAAATATAAAGATAAAACGGCTGTCCGGAATGTCAGTGCCACACTGCACAGCGGGCAGCTTACAGGGCTGGTCGGGAAGAATGGGGCGGGAAAGACCACGCTCCTGAAACTGCTTTCTACAATCTTAAAGCCTACGAGCGGGCGCATCCTGCTGGACGGGCAGGATATTGTGAAAAATCCTAATGTTATGAGAAGTACGGTTGGCTATCTGCCGCAGGAGGTTTCCGCTTACCCGAATCTGACGGTACTCGAATATCTTTCCTATATAGCATCCGTAAAAGGGATAAAAAAGAAAGATGCAGAAAAACAGATAAACAGTCTGCTGACGGATTTCCATTTGGAGAATGCAAAGGGTAAGCGTATGGGGAACTGCTCCGGCGGCATGAAGCAGAGGGCAGGCATTATCTGCGCTTTGTTAGGTGATCCGCAGATCATCATTATAGATGAGCCTACTACCGGGTTAGACCCGGAAGAGAGGATTGCAGTCCGCAATATCCTGTCACGCTTATCCAGGGAGCGGATTGTCATTTTATCAACACATATTGTATCGGATATTGAGGCAGTTGCCTCCCGGATATTGTTGTTGCAGCAGGGAAGCCTTATCTTTAATGACAGCCCGGAAGAACTGGTTGCCAGGGCCAAAGGGTGTGTATGGGAGTATATGCTGCCGTCCCTGCGGGAAGATATGAAAGGCATCAGCAGCATGGTGCAGACAGAAAAAGGTATCCACATACGGCAGGTCAGCCGGAAAAAGCCGGAGGAACAGGCAGTCCCGGTAAAAAGCACACTGGAAGATGCCTGTCTGTTTGTTATGGAGGGGTGGCTATGAAAACTTATATCATTTACCAGGTGATGAAAGCAGATCTGCTGGAACGGGTAAGGCGTCCTTCGTTTCTGGCCATGTGCATATCTGCCATGTTCCTTGCGTTCTTTTCCGTTCCTGATGTGGAAGCTCCGCTGGTATCCATCTGCATGGAGCCGGGCATATTCAGGCAGGGCTCCAATCCGTCATGGATACCCATTGCCATTGCCTTATGCGGCGGGGTGTTGTTCCCCATGGCCGGGCTTTCTTTTGTAAAAAACAATATCAGCATGGACAGGGAAAGCGGCCTGTTGTATAGTTTGCAGTCCATGAACATGAAAAAAGGGAACTATGTCATCGGGAAATTTCTTTCCAATTTATCTGTGCTGACCGTTATGTGGATGTTTGTGATACTTGGGGCTGCCCTTATGTTGCCTTTCCGGTTTCCGGATCAGCCGCTGGCGTTTTATGATTTTATCAGCCCATTTATTGGTATGTATCCGGGGATTGTTTTTGCATCTGCTTTTGCAGTCCTGTTGGAGAGTGTACCCTTTATCAGCAGCAAGGCCGGAAATGCTGTCGGGCTTACAGCCCTTTTTGAACTGTTCCTTGTTAATTATTCATCCAGTGGGTATGATAATCCGCTGCTTGGGGCGTTTGATTATGGGAATTACAGATGGGTTATTGACAGTATCAACGATGCCGTGGTTCCCATAATCGGGCGTGGCGTGTGGGAAACAGGCATACTTGTACCCGGAGGGATGTTTGCAGGCAATAAAGGTGGGCAGGAACTTGTTTTTCATGGTCTTCTGTGGAGCTGGAAGTATCTCGTGGATAAGATCATCCTGATTGCTATAAGCATGGCAATTATCCTGTCAGCGGCCATTCTGCTGGAAACGACAGAAAAAAGGAAAAAAGCATCTTCTCGGAACCCACGGGAAAAAGGGCGGAAAAGCCATTACTGCGCAAGCCAATTTTTGATGGAGCGCAGGCTGCTCTTAAAAAGCCTGCCCAAAAGTTGTCTTATCGTAAATGCAGGGCTGTGGATATACAGCCTTTTTGCCCCGCTTCAATATGTGCAGGGTTATTTGTGGATTATTATGCTGGTCTGTTCAGTGACTCTATTTTCACAGATGGGGTGCCGGGAGCATGAGAACAGTTTGACAGAATGTTTTGTGACCATAAAATTTTCTTTAGTCCGGCAGGCGGTGTATTCTTATTTATGGGCGGTGGTTATATTATTTATGCTGTCCATGCCTGCTATCATAAGATGCTTTGGGGAACAGAAATTTTTGTGTTCGTGCAGTTATATTGCGTTTTCATTTTTTGTACCCGCTTTGGCCTGTTTTTTAGGGGAGTATTCCAAATCGCGGCGGGCTTTTGAGACAGTATATCTGCTGATATGCTTCCTGCTGTTAAATATGCCGTCATTCCTGTTTCAGGGATATGTGGTGGCGGTGATGGTGATTGGGACAATCGTTTTCTTGTTTGTTGCCCTTGTGAAAAGGTTACATTTATAAAGCAGGGGTTAGTCATTAGATTTTGTTGTATTCTTAATTATTATTTTTCACAAGGAGGATATAGTGCCATGAAAAATACGAAACGCTGTCCCAAATGCAGCTCACAAAATATTGTCCGTGTTCCCGACAACCAGAAGTGCCACGCCAGCGGAAACAATATTTACACCTCAACTTTTACACTGATTAAAAAAATTCCGGTCATCCGTTATGTTTGCTGTGACTGCGGCTATGTGGAGAATTGGGTGGAAACGCAAAGGGAACGTGACGAGATTAAGCGCACGTTTGGGTAAAAAATAAGAAAAATAATACAAAAGACAAACCGCCTTATATCGGACGAATGGCGAAAAACTTTAGACCCATTTTTGAAAGTTCCGTACTGCATTTATGCCTTTCGCTCCATTTTATATGCCTTTCGTTTCCTCCATCCCAAAATAACAGAAAATCTGCCGATAAATTAAGTGACGGCTGAAACGGAAATCCGAGGTGATGAATTTTGAATATAGCAGTAGTAGATGATGAAGAAGTTATCCGAGAGCAGATTGGCGGATTCATAAAAAAACGGAATCCCGATTTTGATATAAGCGGTTTTGCCACGGGGGAGGGACTGCTTGCGGCGGGAAAGGATTTTGACATTATCTTCCTCGATATACAGATGGAGGGCATTGGCGGTATTGAGGCGGCGAGGACTCTCCGGCAGTCCGGCGTGGATGCGGTGGTCATCTTCATTACGGGAATCAGGGAATATGTGTTTGAGGCTTTTGACGTGTCGGCATTCCACTACCTGCTAAAGCCGATTGAGGAACAGAAATTCATGGAGGTGCTTGGCAGGGCGGCGGCGGAAGCCGGGAAAAGGAAAGGGCAGAAGGAGCGGCAGATATTCATACGGGCGAAGAACCAGGGGTATACGCTTAACCTAAACAGCATCCTGTA
>VSNR01000249.1 GCA_009774345.1 Lachnospiraceae bacterium
TTTAATTCCAGTATACTCTATACGATATTTTATTGCAAGCCGAAGAAAACAAAAGAACGGGGATATGTGCGGATGCTGCAAAACAGAAAGAGTAGAGATTAAAAAATTTAAAAGACTGCTTGCACTGTGCAAACAGTCTGTATATAATCTGCTTAGAAAGATTGATCGGAATTGATCTTTACGGCAGCAGAATCACTTCAGCGCCCAGAGCCAAGGCTTCTTTCTCATCATGCGTGACAAAAAGGACGGTCCTGCCAGCGGCTTTTTGCTTGACATACGCCAGCGTCTGTTCTTTGCGCGCATCATCGAGCCCTTTAAACGGCTCATCAAGACAGAGGACGTCATACGCTGCAAGCAGTGCGCGCAGGATGCTCACGCGCCTGCGCATCCCGCCGGAAAGCTGGGAAACTGGCTGCGCACAGCAGTCTCCCAGTCCGAGTCTGTCCATCTCCTGCACAACGCTTCCGGCATCAAGCCCCGGTGTGACAAGACGGATATTCTCCACTGCCGTCATGTACTCACACAGCCGCTCTTCCTGAAAGACGGCACTGAAACGCTTTCCTTCCAATCCGGTGATGCAGCCGCTGTCAGCCTCCTCGAGCCCCATCAGGATGCGCAACAGCATTGTCTTGCCGGCGCCGGAAGGTGCCATAATACAGCTGATTTTGCCCGGCTCTATCGTCAGATTCAGATTTTGTAATACTTTTTTGCTTCCAAATGATTTTGATACATTCTTAACATAAATCTTTTTCATTTTCTATTTTATTTCCTGTCTGAACTGTCAGCAAGGGGGCGCAAATACTGATAATTATGAAGCATCCGCCTCCACGGCACCCAGTCCGCTGCCCCACACGGAGATTCCGGTCGCGGCATTGAGTGCCGTGAAGGTCATGACATATTTTTTTCCGTCCTCATCCCACTGTTTCAGGACAACACCCTGATACGTGTCCTCGTCTACCGTAAGGGTAATTTTGTGATCGTCCGCAAGCTCCCATGTACCTTCCAGCTCCCCCGCAATCTTTCCGTCCTTCTTTAATTCAATCCGTATGGATTCCCGGATTTTGGGAGAAATATCCCTGCCATGATTGATGTATTTGTAAGTGCCTGCCACATCTTCCTTCGTGTAAGCGCCCATTGTCTCCCCCGTGTAACGGTACGGCGTGATCACAGGCCATCCATCCTCATTAAAGAACATCTGATGCACACGGACTTGGTGCTCTTCCCCGCTGTTTTCAAAGCGGGTGTGATAAATGATAAAATATTTTCCAGTCTCCTCCTGATACAGACAGGAATTGTGTCCCGGCGAGAGATATCCTTTGCGCTTTTCACCTTCCTCGCCCTCTGACCACAGGAATTTATAGCATCCCATCAGCTTTGTGCCATACAGCGCTGCCCGAAGGTCCCTTGCACTCAATCATATCCTGCCCCATCGAGTCCAGATAAGGTCCGTCCGGGGTCTTAGAGCGGCATACGCGGACATTGTAGCCGCCATCGGAGTCCAAGCCGCCAAAGGAGAGAAACATATAGTAATATCCGGTGTCCTGATTGTAGATGATATAGGGCGCCTCGATGCGCAGATGATCGCCGCCAAGCAGCTTTTTGCCATACCCCGGCTCCAGCGCAAGCCCGGTCTGTGGGTCCATCTCTTTCACAAAAATGCCGCCAGAGTAGGAGCCGTAGATCATCCAGAGCCGTCCCTCCTGATCGTAAAAGACAACGGGGTCTACCGTGTTGGGGGCCTCCGCAGCCTGATAAATGTCCCCATCCTCGCTCGGCTGGTCCGCCGTCATTCCTGACTTGAGCATAATCCCCTCATTTACATAAGGGCCTGCCACCGCATCCGACACCGCTGTGCCTAGGCACGACACCGGGCTGTCACCCTGACAGTTGCAATAATACATATGATATTTCCCGTCATTGAGCTTCACCACGTCCGGCGCCCAGAAGGTATTGCTGTGCGACCACTCAAATGCCTCCTTCATCACAGAATACACATTCGGAATCACATCATTTTCATTCTTAATTCCCTGATTCACATAAGTCCAGTTCATCAAGTCCTTAGTCTTTGCCACCGCCAGATGCGAGCCAAAGATGTAATAGTATCCGTCTCCTCCGTCCACGATTGCCGGATCGTGCACTGACACGTCCTCAAAGGTCTTCTCAATGGCAGGTTCTGCCTTCAGCCGTTCCTTCTGCCCGCACCCGGACAGCAGGGACAGCGCCGTCACAATCCCGATTAGTTTTAATGTAAAAGTCTTTCTTCTCATACTTTACCCTCACAATATTTCTACCTCAACTATACACGTACTTTCCCCAATATGCAAGTCCTGACACGTCAAAACCAGACACTGCCCGCGTTGGTCTTGCATTTTCAAAATCCCAGCACTTGTGCACAATCCCCGACGCAAGAAGTTCTTCCTCCTCCTGCTTTGTGCACTGCACTGCCTTTTTCATCGTATTATCCAGATCCTCAAAGCGAATCCACTCCCAGCTGCCCTTTCCGTCCTCCGAAAATGCTCCTGAGATTTCCCCCGTGTAGGGCTCAGGACTAAAGACCGGCCATCCCTCCTGAAAAAACATGCTGCGAATCATCATATAATGAATCCTGTAGCTGTCCCGGTGTTCTTTCTCATCATAGCTGCGGTGAATCTCAGCGCCATCGCGGACATGATGCACAAAAAAGTAGGATTTCCGCTGCGGAACATAAAATGGCACCCCATGCCCCGGCCCGCGAAATCCTGCCCACGCCCACGCACGGTTCTCATCCGAGGCATTTGGCGCTGCTGCATGAAACTGATAGCTGCCTGCAAGCTTGGTGCCCATACTCTCCTCAACCAGACAGCGTCCCTTCCGGTCTGTGTAGGGTCCTGTCACAAAACGGCTCCGCCCTACGCGGATGTCATACGTATCTCCCAGCCAGCCATAGGACTGAAACAGATAATAAAAACCATACGCCGGCACATAGATCACAGAGGCGCCTTCTGGTCCGTCGATTGGCGGATTCGACTGTCTGCGCGAGATACACTGCCCCAAATTTTTCTCATCTCCGTCCATCGCCAGCCCTGTCGCCGCATCTAGTTCTTTGATATAGATTCCGCCAAAGAAAGAACCGTACACCAGATAACTGCGCTTCTTGTCCCAGATGACATGCGCATCAATCGCATTGGGCATCGTATCATCCGTTCCCCATGTGTCTGCCACTACGCCGCGGTTCTCAAACGGTCCCAGTGGATGTTTCGCGACTGCAAGCCAGATGCGTGACTCGGAACTGCCAAAACATCTGGTTGCTGAATAGTACATTCTGTACTCATCCTCCACATATTCCACATAAGGCGCCCAGAAATTCACGGTCTGCGGATACGCTCCGTTATCTCTGCCCTGACGGACTGCGTGCTCTGACAGAACGGTTCCTTCATATCGGAAATGTACCAAATCCTCTGAGCTGCGGACTGGAATCCCAATCTTGTCCCTCAAACCGCACATTGGCATATAGACATCCGTACCATATGAATAATACTTTCTGGTAACGGGGTCCCACATCATCGAGGGGTCATGTGCGCCAAGCGTCGCATTGTGCTCTATATTATAATCATTTAATCGCAGTATGCCATTCATTTTTCCTGTTTTCTTTCCTCTCTATTTTTCCCTCTTATTACTCCATATTTGAATACAGGGCTGTCTTCATAAATCATATGAAAACAACCCCGTGTATTTACTAGCCTTTCACTCCTGATACAGCCAGCGACTCGATAATGTAGCGCTGGAAGAAGAACAAGAGCAAGGTCGGCAGAATCGCCAGTACGGACGCTGCCATGATCAGCGGATAATCGCTGTTTACTGCATAGTATGAATTGAAGGAGCGGATGACCACCTGCAAGGTAAACCACTTCTCATTCTGGATAAAAATGGTCGGTGCCAGATAGTCATTCCAGATGCCCATGAACCACAGAATCAGCTGTGTCATCAATGCTCCTTTCATTAATGGAAGGAAGATCGAATAATACATTCTGAAATAACCGCATCCGTCCAATTTTGCCGCCTCCACGATCGAATCCGGCACACTTGTCAGATTCTGCCGCAGGAAGAAAATAATGCTGACATTGCCAAACAGACCGGGAATGATCAGCGGCAGAAGGCTGTTCGTCCATCCCATCTTGGTAAACATCACGTACTGCGGAATCATCACGACTGCAAACGGAATCATCATTGTCGCCAGCAGTCCAAGGAAAATGCCATTCTTCCCTCTGAATTTCAGTTTACTGAATGAAAATGCCGACAGAGAAGACGTGAAACCACCAATCACCAGCACCGGTGCAGCAACGATCAGCGTGTTGCGCAGACCCCTCAAAAACTCGGGCTTTGCAAGCACTTCTGAATATTTTCCAAATTTCCACGGATCCGGTATAATACTAAAATCCGCGGAGAGAATCTGATTCTTTGTCATAAAGGAGCTCAGTACCATATAGATCAGTGGAAAAACCATGACAACCGCGCCTATCGACAGCGCCACAAACACAATCCTGTCTATCATAATACTCTTTGCAGATTTGATCTCTGAACCCATTTCATCTCGACTATTTGCCATATCTTCCACCTCCTACTAATTCATTTCAAGCCTTTACATGATGTCTTTTTAACTGGTTTTTTAAGATGACTTAATTCTAACGCATTGTTTTAGTAAATACAATAC
>VSNR01000025.1 GCA_009774345.1 Lachnospiraceae bacterium
GAATTATATTATCAAAAACAACAAGGGAGGTATTTACATGAGAACCAAAAAAATACTGTCAGTTTTACTGGCAACAGCGATGATGTCTGCGATGTTTACAGGCTGCAGCGGCGGTGATTCGACATCGACGAACTCAAACACAAATGCGGATAACAGCTCAAACAATACAGGCACTGACGACAAGGGCAGTGCATCTGATTCAGGTGAGATCAAAGAGTTTACAGCGTTCTTTGCAGTTCCGGGTTCGGAGATCAATGACGACAACGAGATTCAGCAGATGATTGCGGAGAAGACCGGGGTAAAGGTAAAGGAGACATGGCTTACCGGACAGACAGCGCAGGAGGCGGTCGGAACCCTCATTGCAGGCGGCGAGTATCCCGACTTTATCGACGGCGGTGACGGTACAGCGCAGCTCTATGATGCGGGGGCGCTGGTTGCGTTGGATGATTACATAGACAAGTATCCCAATATCAAAGAATTTTTGACAGAGGCGGAATGGGATAAGCTCAGACAGGATGATGGACATATCTATTGGATCAACCAGTTCGGCAATATCTATGGAGAAGAGAAGGCGACGACGCACAATGACGAGGCGTTCTGGATACAGACAAGAGTGCTCGAGTGGGCAGGATATCCAGAGGTTCATACCATGGATCAGTATTTTGACCTGATCGAGAGTTACAATGAGGCCAATCCTACCATGGAGGACGGGACGGCTAATATCCAGTACACGATTCTGTGTGATGACTGGCGTTATTTCTGCCTTGAGAATGCACCGGAGTTCCTTGATGGCTATCCCAATGACGGAAGCTGTATCGTAGACCCGGAGACACTCACAATCATCGACTACAATACGACGCCGACAGCAAAGAGATATTTCCAGAAACTGAATGAAGAGTTCCAGAAAGGGGTGGTAGACCCTGAATCCTTCACACAGACTTATGATGAGTATATTTCAAAGCTTTCTACAGGACGTGTGCTTGGCATGATCGACCAGTGGTGGGATTTTGCATACACTGTAAATGATTCGTTGAAACAGCAGGGACTGGATCTTAAAGGATGCAACTATGTGCCCCTTCCAATTACAATCGACGAAGGCATCAAGAATCAGTGGCACAATTCCGGCGGTGTTCTGAATGTTTCAAACGGTATTGCTATCACGACAAGCTGCAAGGATGTTGACGGTGCGATGAAGTTTATCAATGACCTGCTGGATCAGGAAATCCATGACCTTCGCTTCTGGGGCGTAAAGGATGTGGACTACAATGTGGATGAGAACGGCGAGTATTTCCGTACTGAGGACATGAGAATGCGGTCATCAGATACCGCTTATAAGGCTTCTCATTCCTGCACCTACTCTTATTTCCTGCAGTATGGCGGCACAAGCAGAGATGGCATCAATGCTATGAAGCCTGAGAACCAGCCAAAGGAATTCTATGACAGTCTGAGCAAGAATGTGCAGGAATGCTTTGATGCATATGGTGCAGAGACCTATGTGGATATGCTGGGTACGAGCGAGGCTCCTGGTCCATGGTATCCGATGTACTCTTATTCTAACAACATGACGACCGCTACAGAAGGTGGTACGGCATGGATAAAGATGGGCGAGATCAAGCATGAATATCTGCCGAAAGTGGTAATGGCAAGCAACTTTGAAGGCGCATGGGAAGAGTACATGGAAGTCTACAATGGATGCAATCCGCAGGCATTTATCGATGAGATGCAGGCAGAACTCGACCGCAGAATGGAGGAAGCAGCAAAGTACAATTAATCAGACAGGGCGGACTGATCAAGACGGTCCGCCTTTTATAAAGGAGGGATAGTATGGCTTCGGAAAAGAAGAGAAACATCACATGGAAAGAGATGAAAAAGCAGAAAGTGCTGATTATCTGGTCTCTGATTATCGTAGTATACGGTGTCATCTTTTGTTATCTCCCGCTGGCAGGCTGGATGATGGCTTTTCAGAATTATAAACCTAAGGATGGATTATTTCATTCCGCTTTTATCGGCCTGGCAAAATTCAAACAGTTGTTTTCTGATGACACCTTTATCCGTGTAATCAGAAATACGCTTGGCATGGGTGTCATCAATCTGGTAGTGACCTTTGTCGCGGCGATTGTGTTTGCAATTCTTTTGAATGAAGTAAAGTCAAACGGAGGGAAAAAGACGGTACAGACGATTTCATATCTGCCGCATTTCCTCTCATGGATTATCGTTACAGGTATTCTGCATGATGCCCTTTCCAGTACAGGTATCATTAATGAGCTGCTGTTGAAATTTCATATTTTGGATCAGCCGCTGAACTTCTTCGCACACCCGAAATATTTCTGGCCGATCGTGGCTTTTGCAAATGTTTGGAAAGAGACTGGCTGGAATGCGATTATTTATCTGTCTGCAATCACGGCAATTGATCCGTCGCTCTATGAGGCGGCAAACATGGACGGCGCCGGACGCTGGGCGCGTATCCGTTATGTGACACTCCCCGGCATCAAGCCGACGATTATGATTCTTTTGCTGATGAATGTGGGAAATGTGCTGAATGCAGGTTTCGAGATTCAGTATCTGCTCGGAAATGGTCTGGTAAAGAGTGTGTCCGAGACAATCGACATCTACGTGTTGAAATGGGGTATCAGCCAGAATGACTTTTCCATCGGTACCGCGGCAGGTATCTTTAAGAGCTTTGTGAGTATCGTACTGATCGTGATCGCGAATCAGATTGCAAAGAAGAACGGCGAAGAACGGTTGTTCTAGGAAGGAGACGCAAATGGAAAAGGTAAAAAGCAATAAAATAAAAACATCTGCATGGGATAAAGTATTTGTCGTGTGCAACACTCTTTTTATGATTGCGTTTGTAGTCATTACGCTGTATCCGGTGCTGAATACGCTGGCAATTTCTTTTAACGATGGTACAGACGCTCTCAGAGGCGGGATTTATCTTCTGCCGAGAAAATGGACACTCAAGAATTATATTACAGTATTACAGAAACAGAATCTGATCACAGGAGCGTATATCACCGTTGCAAGAACGGTGATCGGAACGCTGCTTGCGCTGGTAGCAAATGCAATTCTGGCGTTTATCGTGAGCCGGAAGGATTTTCTGTTCAAGCAGGAACTCTCACTGTTCTGGGTTATCACCATGTATGTAAACGGTGGTATGATTCCGACATTCCTGTTGTACAGAGGTCTGCATCTGACTAATAGTTTCTGGGTATATGTAATTCCGGGTATGTTCAGCGCATTTAATATGCTGGTAATCCGTACATATATGACAGGAATCCCGGACAGCCTTGAGGAGTCAGCACAGCTTGACGGTGCAGGTTATACGACGATCTTTGTGAAGATCATTTCTCCGCTCTGCAAGCCGGTATATGCGACCGTCGCATTGTTTGTGGCAGTAGGACAGTGGAACTCCTGGTTTGATGCCATGCTGTACAACAGAATGAGTTCACATCTGACCACATTACAGTACGAGCTGATGAAACTGCTGTCATCTGTTACAAATCAGGGTACTTCGGCAGAGGCGATGAAGAATGCAGCGGGAACCGTTACACCCACCTCGGTCCGCGCCGCGGCTACAATCCTTACAATGCTTCCAATTATCTGTCTGTATCCGTTTTTGCAGCGGTATTTCGTGACTGGACTCACGATAGGCGGCGTAAAGGAATAACGTACATAAGATTGCTGTTTTGAGTTAAAATATGTATAATAAAATGATATAGACATGGGAAAAGGAGTCGGCAGATGAAGAGAAGGAACATAGCAGTGATTGTTCTGTTCGCGGCTGTTTTGTCTTTATTATTTGCAGCATGTGTGACAGACAGCAAAAGAAATAAAAACATCAAAGAATTTACAGCTTTTTTCGATGTCCGGGGAGAAGAGATTGATGAGGACAATGAGATCAGAGAGCTGATTGCGCAGAAGATTGGCGCACGGTGCATTGAGCAGTGGCTTTCCGGGAAATCTGCGGAGGATGCGGTCGCGTCTTTTATAGCGAGCGGAGAGTATACAGATTTTATCTCGGGAAGTGTCACGCTCTATGAGGCAGGTGCATTGATACCGCTCGATGTGTATTGGGACGATTATCCAAATATTAAAAATTTTCTGCCAGCGGAACAGTGGGACAGATTTCGTCAGTCAGACGGGCACATTTACTGGATGCCGCAGTTTGGCATTGTGCATGGCGAGGCAGCAGAGGTGCTGCATGAGGGTGAGGCATTCTGGATACAGACGCGGGTGCTCAAGTGGGCGGAGTATCCGGAAATCCGAACGCTGGATGAATATTTTGATCTGCTGGAAGCGTATGTGGCGGCAAATCCTGAAATGGAAGATCCGCTTCATCCCGGAGAGCATATAGCGAATATTCCATTTACCATACTCTGTGATGACTGGCGGTATTTTTGTCTGGAAAATCCGCCCCAGTTCCTGGACGGATATCCCAATGACGGCAGCTGTATCGTGGATACGGATACGCTGACAGTCAGGGATTATAATACGACGAGGACAGCCAAGAAGTACTTTCAGAAGTTAAATGAGGAGTACAATAAGGGGATTGTTGATCAGGAATTTTTTACACAGAGTTATCAGGAATATCTCGGAAAGCTTGCCAGCGGCAGGGTGCTCGGCATGGTGGACCAGTGGTGGCAGTTTGCTTATGATGTCAACAGTTCGCTCGAAAGACTGGATGAGCAGGGCTGCGGATATGTGCCGCTGCCGATCACGATTGACAGGAGTGTCACCAATCAGTGGCATGTAAAGCGTGGGTCGGAGCTGAGTGCCGCCGATGGCATTGCCATCACCATAAGCTGTGAGGATGTGGAGGGAGCAATGCAGTTTCTCAATGATCTTCTGGACGAGGAGATTCTGAAGCTCAGATATTGGGGCGTTGAGGGAGCGGACTATAATGTCTATGTAAACGGTGTGTTTTACAGGACGCCGGAACAGAGAGAATTGTCGAGGAACGCAGAGTACAGTAATGCACATTATTGTATGTATACTTACTTTCCGCGGATAGAGGGAATGCTTAGCGACGGAATCAATGCTTTTTCACCGGAGTATCAGGAGGATGAGTTTATGGATGCGCTGGTTTCTGATGTGAAAGAGTGTCTGGCTGCATATGGATGCAGAACATATGTGGATATGTTAGGAGCCAATGATGAGCCGGGACCGTGGTTTCCGATGTACTCTCATTCCGAGATGCTGACACAGGAATCAGAAGCGGGAAGAGTGTGGGATCAGATGAAAAGCATCAAAAATGAGTATCTGCCGCGGGTTATCATGACAGCAGATTTTGATTCAATGTGGCAGGAGTATATGGAGAGCTATGAGGCGTGCCGGCCTGAAATTTTTTTTGAGGAAATGCAGCGGGAACTGGAACGCAGAATACAGCTTGCCAGATAATCGGGCTATTGCGTCATGCGATAGCCTTTTTTGGAGACAGTTTTTACAGAGGAGGGAGATAAAAGAGATGCAACTGGAAGAAGTGCAGGAAAAGTATAGGAATATGGCATTAAAGCCAGGATATAAAAAGCATGGGGAACACAATCCGGTCATGACACAGCGGTTTGGTGCAGATCCTTACGCACTGGTGTATGATGGCAGGGTTTATCTGTATATGACAGGTGATACTTTTATCTGCAACGGGGACGGTGTCATATCGGAAAACATATATTCTCAGATCGATACCATTAATGTCATCTCATCGGAAGATATGGTCAACTGGACAGATCATGGCACCGTGTATGCGGCAGGCAGTAATGGTGCTGCGAAGTGGTGCAGAAACGCATGGGCGCCTGCGGCAGCCTGCAAGGAGATCAATGGGAAGATGAAATTCTTTCTGTATTTTGCAAACGGCGGAGATGGCATTGTGGTGCTCGAGGCAGACAGCCCTGTCGGAACATTTCGAGACAGTCTGGGCAAACCTTTGATTTCAAGGCAGACGCCGGCATGCAGTGAGGTGACCTGGCTGTTTGACCCGGCAGTGCTGGTGGATGACGATGGTGAGGCCTATATTTATTTTGGCGGTGGGATTCCCAGTGCAGAGATGGCTGCCAATCCGGGAACTGCGAGAGTGGCAAAACTGGGAAAGGATATGCAGAGTCTGGAGGGAGAGCCAGTAGTGATTGCGGATGTACCTTATCTTTTTGAAGATTCTGGTATCAATAAGATAAATGGCAGATATTATTATTCTTATTGTTCTAATTTTTCCATACCAGAAGATCAGGTGCAGGCGCTTGGATTTGACAGAGGTGAGATTATGGTCATGACTGGTATGCATCCGATGGGGCCATTTGAACTGGCAGGTCCGGTCCTGAAGAATCCTGACTGGTTTTTCGGTTTGGAAGGAAATAATCATCATTGTATGTTTCTTTTTGATGAACAGTGGTATATAGCATATCATACAAGGATACTTGAGGAGAGGATGGGGATTCTGCAAAATTACAGGAGCACTAGCATTGATACAATGCAGGTAGAAGACAACGGCTGCGTTCATATGATACAGATGACAAGAGAGGGTGTGGCTCAGACGAAGCCTGTTGATCCATACCGCAGGAACAAGGCGGTTATG
The DNA here is from genome assembly GCA_009774345.1 of Lachnospiraceae bacterium. Taxonomy (GTDB): domain Bacteria; phylum Bacillota; class Clostridia; order Lachnospirales; family Lachnospiraceae; genus COE1. The sequence goes on from VSNR01000025.1 coordinate 6,566, forward strand.
ATGGCGTCTATGGGAGGAGTCTCCACGACACAGTACGGCGAAAACGCTGTAAACTGTGGCTGCGGTGACATGATCCTTAGCGGGATCTCTGACGGAAGCTGGGTAGAAGTATGCGGTGCCGATTTTGGCGAAAAGACCGTAAACGCTTTCGAAATAACCGTGCGTGGTACAGCCGGCGGCTATGTAAGGGTATGTCTGGACAGTCCGCAGGGGGAGGAAGTATGCATTGCAGAACTCATTCCTGACGGTATGTGCAGGCTGACAGTATGTACAGCGGCAATAAATAAGAAGATAAAAGGGATTCATAATCTTTGTTTTGTATATCTGGGAGAGGGTTATGAGGTTTATGATTGGAGGTTTGTATGAAGAAACAGTATCGCAATGTATTTGCAGAGATAGGAATAGATCCGGCGCAGGTGGAAGAACGCCTTACGCAGATTCGAGATGTGTATTTTTATGGAAAAGAGGAAGAGCGCGTTTACTATACGGCGGGAAATGATATGGCTTATATCATGGATACAGGAAATAATGATGCCCGCACTGAGGGAATGTCATACGGAATGATGCTCTGTGTGCAACTGGACATGCATGCAGAATTTGACCGGCTCTGGAAGTGGGCAAAGAACTATATGTGGATGCAGGACGGGGAAAATGAAGGGTATTTTGCATGGTCCTGCGCGACGGATGGAACCAAAAATGCGGACAGCCCGGCACCCGATGGGGAAGAGTTTTTTGCAATGGCACTGTTTTTTGCATCGCACAGGTGGGGAGACAGAGAGGGGATTTTCAATTATTCCCATGAGGCAAAGGAGATTTTGCGTGCCTGTCTCCACAAAGGAGAGAATGGCAGACCCGGAGTGCCAATGTGGAATAAGGAGAATCATCAGATTTTATTCGTGCCGGGGTGTGATTTTACAGATCCGTCGTATCATCTGCCGCATTTTTATGAGCTGTTTGCGTTGTGGGCATATGAGGAGGATAGGGAATTCTGGGCGCAGGCGGCAAAAGAGAGCCGCAGATATCTTGCGGCAGCCTGTCATCCGAAGACAGGTTTTTCGGCGGAGTATGCGGAGTTTGACGGCAGTCCGATGCACAGGAAACTGCCGTGGACAGACGACAGGCATGACTGGTTTTACAGTGACTCTTACCGCACTGTGGCAAACATCGGGCTGGATTATGAGTGGTTTGGCATAGATGAGGGGCAGTGTCACGCGGCGCAGGCGATACAGGAATTTCTGCTGGAAGATGGCAGAGCGAATACATATCATATCTATGAGACAGACGGAAGCATCGCGGGAGAGCAGGCGCTTCATCCGGTAGCAATCCCGGCGACGGTGGCAATGTCGGTGCTTGCAGCATCCACCGCGTACAGCAGGGAGTGGGTGGAGAGATTCTGGAATCTGCCCATGCGTACCGGAGACAGAAGGTACTATGACAATTGCTTATATTTCTTTGCATTTTTGGCGCTTAGCGGAAATTATAGAATCTGGTAATCTATAAAAACAGGGATTTATGTTTATTTTATCAAAAACATGATTCCTGTTTTTTGTGTCTTTTTCTAAAAATTTCCATAAAAAATAAGGATATGATATTTAGTTTGACAGGTTTCAGGAAAGAGCCAAAAGTTTAAAATGTAAATACAAGTATATCGTGCATTGGTAATAATTAACAAATATGAAGGAGGGAAACTATGCGAAAGTTCAAAGGCAAGAAAATCATAGCGTTGTTACTGTCTGGCGTGCTGATTGCCGGAAGTGCAGATCCGGTTATGACAAATGCCGCAGAGGTGTCAAACGAGGCTGCCACAGACACCGATCATGAGAGCGGTGCTGGAGAAGGTGCGGAAGAGCAGAGCACTGTCAGAGAAAGCGAAGCGGGCATTATTGAGGGAAGTACAGTCACTGAGAGCGGTGCGGAAGACACTATAGCAGGCGGCGACGCAGAGGATAGTGCAGACAGCACATCAGGTGAAGCAAAGACGGAAAAGGAAAGCAGTACAGAGAGTACTGCAACAGAGGAAAGTAAGACAGAGCATACTACCACAGAGGAAAGCAGCGCAGAGAGCAGTACCACTGAGGAAAGTAGCGCAGAGAGCAGTACCACTGAGGAGAGCAGCGCAGAGAGCAGTACCACAGAGGAGAGCAGCACAGAGAGCACTACAGAGGTGGAAAGTGGGACGGAAAAGACAGAGGAGGAGCGTACCACTGAAGAAAGTACAAGTACAGAAGAGACAACAGAAACACAGGTGACGGAGACAGAGACGGAAAGTACAGAGGAGGAAGAAACACAGGAAGAAATCAAGGCACTAAAGAGTGATAGACAGATTTCGGGGGAGAAGAATATTCTTTCAAAGTATAATACCAGCTTTGAAGGAGTAGATGAGGAGAATGGGAATCTGCATTGGTGGAATGGTCCATCATGGAATCAGAATGGAATCAGCCGAAAAGCGTATGAGAATAGTGGAGCACTATCATCAGACTGCGGAGAATACTATTTGGAAGTCAGTCCGAATGATGGAAAGAGTGAGGCACAAATCTGCCAGGACGACATAGCAGCAATCATTCAGCCTGAAACTACCTATGAGTTTACCTATTATGCGAAGCTAGTAGAAGGACAGGACAGTGGCGAAGTACAGTTTCAAATCAGCAGTGTCAGCGACGGCTGGTCATCGGTGGTAAATGCAGAGATTCAATATGATAAAGAGATCACACTGGATGACTCCCAATGGAAGCAGATCAGTGGACAATTTAAACTGCCTGTGCACGATGTCCGCAAGCAGGTGCTGGTAAAATTCGCAGGCTCAAAAGGACTTTCCTTCTGCATTGACGATCTGCGAATCGCAGCAGTGGAAGGTGATAATACAGGAGATGACAGAGAGATTCCCGAGCAGAATAATATTCTTTCAAAGTATAATACCAGCTTTGAAGGAGTAGATGAGGAGAATGGGAATCTGCATTGGTGGAATGGTCCATCATGGAATCAGAATGGAATCAGCCGAAAAGCGTATGAGAATAGTGGAGCACTATCATCAGACTGCGGAGAATACTATTTGGAAGTCAGTCCGAATGATGGAAAGAGTGAGGCACAAATCTGCCAGGACGACATAGCAGCAATCATTCAGCCTGAAACTACCTATGAGTTTACCTATTATGCGAAACTAGTAGAAGGACAGGACAGTGGCGAAGTACAGTTTCAAATCAGCAGTGTCAGCGACGGCTGGTCGTCGGTGGAGAATGCAGAGATTCAATATGATAAAGAGATCACACTGGATGACTCCCAATGGAAGCAGATCAGTGGAGAGTTTAAACTGCCCGTGCACGATGTCCGCAAGCAGGTGCTGGTAAAATTCGCAGGCTCCGAAGGACTTTCCTTCTGTATCGACGATCTGCGAATCGCAGCAGTGGAAGATGGGAATACAGGAGATGACAGAGAGATTTCAGAGAGCATTCTTTCCGAATATAATACCAGCTTTGAAGGTGTAGATGAGAAGACTGGGAACCTCTACTGGTGGAATGGTCCATCATGGTCGTCGGATGGAATCAGCCGGAAAGCGTATGAGAATAGTGAAAAACCATCATCAGACTGTGGAGATTACTATTTGGAAGTCAGTCCGTATGACGGAAAGAGTGAGGCACAGATCAACGGTGAAGGAATCGCGGCACTGATACAGCCGGAAAGCACCTATGAGTTTACCTATTATGCAAAGCTTTCAGAAGGGCAGAAAGACGGTGCAGTCCGCCTTGAAGTCAGCGGCGGAGGCGCCAAAAACGCCGAGATCAAATTAGATAAGGAAGTAACGCTTGACGCTGCCCAGTGGCAGAAGGTAAGCGGAACATTTAAACTGCCGGCAAGCAATAATCATAAAGAGGTAAAAGTAAAATTCGCAGGCTCCGACGGACTTTCCTTCTGCATCGACGACCTGCGTGTGGCGGTCATCGACAAAGGGGATGTCGAGTACGGTGACAATCTGGTGAAAAATCCTTATTTTGCCGAGGAAGATCTCTCTATGTGGGAGAAGGCAAAAGGAAAAGCATCAATATCAACTGCCGCAGCGGATCAGCCAGTCTTTGATGATATAACGACCTATGGCGTCATTGAGAACAGAACAAGCAGCCAGGAGTGTTTTGCACAGGATATGACAGGCATTCTCAAATCAGGCAGTTCTTATGAGTATTCGTTTTATGCGATGCTGGATGCAGAGGACTATAAGGATGCACCTGCCAATCAGAGAGAAGTCTGCTTTGCGCCGTTTGTGAAGGTGGACGGAGAATCGACATACTGGGGTTCGTACTCCTCAGGAATACTGGACAGTGGATGTATCAAGCAGATTCCGGCAGGAGAGTGGACAAAATTCGAGGGAAGCTTCAATCCCAAATTTGATGGGGAGGCAGAGGAGTTCGTCATCAGGATTCTCGAACAGGGGACAAAATATGGCAGTGGCGACTGCGTAAAAGGCAGGTACTGTGTCACAGGTGTCACGCTCCGTGAGATTAAGAAGCCGGTCAAGGAGATTGAGTGGGATATTCCAAATCTCAAGGATACCGTTTCCAGCAACGATAAGGGAATCGGAACTGATGCGTATACAGGCGCGCTGCTCACGGTTTCGGATTTGTCAGACCAGCCGCTGATGGACTTGGTGCACAAACATTTCAACGCAGTGACCTTTGAAAATGAGATGAAAATGGACGCCATGTTTGGCTACAGCAATAACGAGGCGCCGGGATTACATACGATTACCTGGACGCGTGCAGACGGCACAGAGATGACAGATTTTACGGTTCCGACGCTTGATTACAGCAGGGCGGACAAGATACTGGATGCGCTCAAAAAATGGAATGAAGAAAATCCAGACAACGCCATCAAAGTCAGAGGACATGTTCTGGTATGGCATTCACAGGCGCCGGAATGGTTTTTCCATGAGGACTGGGATGAGAAGAGACCGGATGCAAGTCCAGAGGAGATGGATGCCCGTCAGGAGTGGTACATCAAGACCGTTCTCGAACACTATACAGGAAATGACAGCCCTTATAAAGATATGTTTTACGGATGGGATGTCGTGAATGAAGCAGTCAGCGACGGCAGCGGCACGTACAGACATGAAGATGAGAAGTCAAGCTGGTGGCGGGTATATCAGAGCGAGGATTTTATTGTCAATGCATTCCGCTATGCCAATTACTATGCACCGTCAGACCTGGAACTGTATTACAATGATTACAATGAGTGCGTAGAAATCAAAGTATCTGGTATCGAAAAGCTGTTGACGGAAGTAAAATCTCATGAGAAGGACGCAACGCTTCCGACAAGGATATCTGCGATGGGAATGCAGTCGCACCATACAGTTTCCTCTCCGACAGCCAGACAGCTCAAGGACGCAGCAATAAGGTATGGTAAAATTGTCGGCAAAATACAGCTCACAGAGCTTGATCTCAAGGCAAGCAATGATTTTGATGGGACAGATGCCACGCTTCAGGATGAGTACACGAGGCAGGCATACAGATATAAGGAAATCTACGATATCATGCGCGAGGTTGACGCGATGGATGACATTGATGTCAATGGTATCACGGTCTGGGGCGTGATCGACGGTAATTCATGGCTTCAGGACAGTAGTGATGTCGGAGGCGGAGCGGATGGCAGCAAGCGGCAGGTTCCGCTGCTCTTTGATGACGACTATAAGGCGAAACCTTCATTTTACGCCTTCGTAAACGCAGAAAAATTAGAGCCGTACATTCGCAGTATCACTGTGATGCAGGCGGCGGAGGAGGATCCGTATGTCAATGGAAAAACCTATGAGATTCAGGGAATTGATGCTGCATTTACGCCTGTTTGGACAGACACAGAATTAAAGATCAAAGTGACAGTTTCTGACATGAGTGTCAGTGATGATGACGCGGCGGCGGTATATATAGACTGGAATAAATCCGCGTCGGAAAATGCAGATATCCTGTCCTTTAGAAAGACAAGGGCAGAGAGCCGGGAGCAGGAAGGCGGTTATGTGGCGGAGTTTACAGTGCCGCGGGAACTTGTGCCGTCAATGAGCTTTAGTATGGATGTGGCTGTATCGGATAACGGGCAGACGTATGCGTTTAATGATAATACCATGCATCAGGAAACGAGCAGCAAATATTACGCTTCTGCAATCACAAAACCCTATATGACAATCGCCGGCGTCGGCAAGGGCATCATCAAGGTGGATGGTGAGAAGGAAGCCGTGTGGGATCAGGCAAAGGAAGTGCAGTTCCAGATAAGGACAGGGGCGGCAAAGGCATCTGCTTCTGCCAGACTCTTATGGGATGAGCAGTATCTGTATGTGCTTGCAGATGTGACAGACGCGGTGCTTGATAACAGTTCCGAAGCGGTGCATGAGCAGGATTCCCTCGAAGTGTTCATTGATGAAAATAATCATAAGTCGGATTCTTATGAGGAGGATGATAAACAGTACAGAGTGAATTTTGTAAATGAACAGAGTTTTAACGGAAAGCAATGTACAGCAGAAAATATCCTGTCCGCAGCGGTACAGACAGATAAGGGATATCGGATCGAGGCTGCATACAAATGGACGGATATTACGCCGGCGATAGGCGGTACGATAGGAATTGATCTGCAGATTAATGATGCAGAGGGCGGAACGCGTATCGGAACCGTCAGCTGGTACGACGAGTCTGGAATGGGATGGTCGTCGCCGAGTGTCTTTGGCACGGCAGCGCTGGGCGGATTGATTCAGACAACCGATCCCGAAGAGCCGGATGTAAAGGAATTGCTGAACAGTCTGATCAGCGAATGTGAGAGTTTGAAAAAAGACGAGTATACAGATGAGAGCTGGATTCCGTTTGCGAAGGCGCTTGAGGAAGCGAAAGCAGTACAGGGCAATGCGGAGGCAGCACAGGAAGATCTGCAGAGAGCGCTTGATACCTTGAAAGGGGCAAAGGCAGGACTGCAGAAGCGCGGTGAGCCTGAACCCGTCAACAAAGACCAGCTGCTGGAACTGATCCGTAAGTGTGGGACATTGAATCAGGATGGATATACAAAGAATAGCTGGGAAACCTTTACAAAAGCGCTTGCAGCGGCAAAGGCAGCGGCAGAGAATGAAACAGCGACGCAGGAGGAGGTACAGAAGGCAGTTGCCAATCTGTCAGACGCGCTGGATCAGCTGAAAGAGAGACAGGATTTGTGGGCATATGATATTGCTGATATCACTTATACCGGGGACGCAGTAAGACCGGAAGTGACTGTTTATTCTGGAAAAACACTGCTCAAACAGGATAAAGACTACACAGTTTCTTATAAAGATAATACAAAGCCTGGCGCCAATGCGAAAGTGATCATCAAAGGAAAAGGAAACTATGCAGGAAGCGTTACGAAGACATTTAAGATTGTACCGAAAAATCTTGCATCACAGGATATTACGATCTCAGATCTTTTTGTCAAGGCACCAAAGTCAGGCAGGAGCATTACACCAGCACCTGTGGTGATGAGAGATGGGAAACCGCTGAACAAGAATGCATACCGCATAGGAGCGATTAAGGATAAAAGCGGGAAGACTGTAGGACAGGTGACAGGCGCTGGCACCTATACGGTGACAGTGAACGGTGTGCAGGAAAACGGATATGCGGGAAGCAGAGAGATCAAAATGACGGTTCTGAGCAGTGACCAGATACTGATGAATACAGTGAAGGTGACAGGCATCAAGAATATAGAATATACAGGAAGCAAGGCAGAACCCAAATTTACGGTCAAGTATGGCAAAAAGACACTGACACTCAATCAGGATTACATCGTTGTCTGTGACAGCAGAGAAGTAGGCACGGCGACAGCGGTTGTCAAAGGTATCGGTGAGAAATATGTCGGTGAGAAAATTGTCACATTTAAAATCATAGGAACCGCGTTGAAAGCGAAAGATGTGACAATCGAAAATGCCGCGGACCACGTCTATACGGGGAAGGAAATAAAACCAGCCGTAAGGATTGCAGGCGCGCAGGTGAACCGGGATTATGTGGTCTCATATGAAAAGAATGTAAATGCCGGCACCGCGGTTGCCACAATAAAGGGTATCGGCAGGTATTCCGGCACAGTCAGGAAAACTTTCAAGATAGCGGCTTTTGATATCAAGGAAAATGCAGGCGGAAAACTGAAATATAGTACGTCTGTCAAAGTTCCTTATATGAAAGGCGGAAGCCAGCTAAAAGCGTCTGATTTAAAGGCAGTATTTGGCGGTGTGAATCTGGTGGAGGGTGTGGACTATACATTAAGTTACACTGCAAATAAGAAACTTGGCACTGCCACCGTCAGGATCAAAGGAAAAGGCAACTTTAAGGGAACGACGGCTCCAATGAGATTTACAATTGAGCAGCAGAACCTTGCAAATCTCACAGATATCACAGCGGCAGATGTACTCGAAAAGAACGCGAAGCGCTATAACCGTGTCAATCCTGTACTGAGAGACCTGGATGGAAAGGTTTTAAAGAAAGGAAAGGATTACACGATTACAGGTTATACAAAGGAGGATGGAAAGACACCGATCTCAGGCATGCCAAAGACAGGCGACAGGATCCGCGTGAAAGTGGAAGGCAGGAATTGTTATACTGGGGTAAGCTATGCAGATTTCAGGATTATTGAAAATGACAGAGATATTGCCAGGGCAAAGGTCAAAGTGGCGCCACAGAACTATACTGGAAAAGAAATAACCGTATCAGAGATCGATCCTGTTACCGGAAAACGGCAGATTATGGTCACAATGAAAGTAAACGGTGTGACGATGACGTTAAAGGAAGGAAAAGATTATGAGATTGTAAAGACGGGGTCATATAAGAATATCAATAAAGGAACTGGAAAACTGACCATTCGGGGTATTCATGGATTTGGCGGAACAAAGACCGTATCTTTTCAAATCAAAGCACAGGATCTGGATCATGTTGTGTGGTATGACAGCTTATTTAGCAAGACAATGTCATTCTTCCATAAACAATAAAGAATACGAAAAAACCCTCTCTTTGAGAGGGCTTTTTCGTGTGTAATGATATTTATTTTTATCTGGTAAATTATCAGAAAGAATGATAAAATAAGCAGTATCAAGACACCGAGAAAGGAGAAGCATATGCTGGATTTGGATATAAAAGAGTATCTCTCACAGGCTGGCATCCGCAGGATTCATGAGCTGGATACGGCGTTGATTGAAACCTTTGGACAGGACGAGGGGGAGAAGCACATAGAACGGATGACAAAGCTGTATGACCAGTCGGAGAACCGGCTCATTTATGGAGCGGAGGATACACCCTATCTTCACCGCCAGCAGGAGCTTGTCGATTACCTGAATCAGAGTTTGCAGATGAGTCTGCTGGCAGCGTCCTACTATGACCGTATTTTTTTCAAAAGAGTTCTGGAGTATCTTGTCAGGTATGATTCGTACCTGGCAGGAGACCTTTTGGACATTGGATGTGGCAATGGGATTCTGACCTGCTTTCTTGCGCTGTGTCATCCTGAGATGACGGTTGCGGGACTGGATCTTTCTCAAAATGCGATTTTGGCAGCAGAGGAGCTTGCGGCGCGCCTTGCGGTGCACAATGTGCATTTTTATGCGCCGCCTTATGCGGGGGGATTACAGCAAAAATGCTGTGACACGCTGTTTTCATGTCGTACCGTGCATGAGAATGTCCAGTGGAGAGCGCTCTGCGAAGAACCAGATCCGATGTCGTTGCCTGTCGAGGAGCAAACCAAACGCCATAGCGCATATGCAAAAGAGCTTGCGGCGCGCATCAAGCCCGGCGGGTATCTTATCAGTGTGGAGCGCTACGAGGAGGACAATGCTTATGCCGGTCTGTGCTGCGCATTAGAGCGCGCAGGGCTTTGTCCGGTCAGGGGGACGCATATGCAGTTTTCCTGTAAAAACGGTGACAATACAGCGACGTTTCAGGCGATGGTTTTTCAGAAAACAGGTGCAGTTTGGAGGGAAGGCAATGTATGAGAACAGAGCAGCGCTCGGTTATCAGAACTTTGAGGAAGTGAGAACTGGACAGATTTTTTATATTGACAAGACCGATTTTATCCGCGAGTGGTGGGAGAATGCCGACAAGGTAACGCTGATCACGCGCCCGCGCCGTTTTGGCAAGACGCTCAACTTGAGCATGGTGAACTGTTTTTTCTCGAACCAATATGCAGAAAGGAGCGATCTGTTTGAAGGGCTCTCTATATGGGAGGAAAAAGCAGAAGGAGCGAAGTATCGAAACTTGCAGGGCACATACCCTGTGATCTTTCTGACATTCGCCAATATCAAGGCAGTGCGGTATTCGGACATGGAGTACAAGATCACGGAAGTGATTGCAGCATTATTTAACAGAAACAGATATCTGCTGGAAGGAAATATTCTGAGTGAGCAGGAGCGGAAATATTACGAGAGCATTGGGGTCGGAATGGATGGAAAAGCAGCGGCAGGCGCCATTCACGCAATGGCGGAATTTATGCAGCGCTATTACGGCAAAAAGGTTATCATTCTGCTGGATGAGTACGATACGCCAATGCAGGAGGCGTGGCTGTGGGGATACTGGGACGAGGCAGTCACGTTGTTTAGCAGCCTGTTCAACGCCACGTTTAAGACAAATGATGTCTTGGAACGCGGATTGATTACAGGAATCACGCGCATCGCAAAAGAGAGTATTTTCACAGGAATGAATAATCTCGAGGTTGTCACAACGACGTCTAATAAATACGCGGTAAGCTTTGGATTTACAGAAAAAGAAGTTTTTGCAGCGTTGGAGGCGGCAGGGCTTGGCGGGCAAAAACAGAAGGTAAAGAGATGGTATGATGGGTTTACATTTGGAAGGTGCACTGATATCTACAATCCATGGTCGATCGTTTCGTTTGTAAATAAAAAGGTTTATGATACCTACTGGTGTAACACAAGTGGAAACGAACTTGTCAATTCCCTGATACAGACAGGAACACCGGGCGTCAAGCAGGCAATGGAAGAACTACTGCAAGGAAAAAGTTTCGAGACAGAGCTGGATGAGCGGATCGCATTTGATCAGCTTGGCGATAGCGCAAATGCGGTGTGGAGCCTGTTGCTTGCGACTGGTTATCTCAAAGTTGTAACATTCAAACAGGTCGGAAAACTGCAAAGAAAGATCTATACGCTGAAGCTGACCAATATGGAGGTGGAGAGCATTTTCGAAGATATGGTCAAAGGATGGTTTTCCGGCAATACCGAGGTCTACTATAATGAATTTATCCGCGCACTTTTAACTGATAATGTCCGAAAGATGAATACATTCATGAACAAAGTCGCGCTCCATACATTCAGCTCCTTCGACAGCGGAAACAAACCCTCCGACGATGCGGAGCCGGAGCGTTTTTACCATGGTTTTGTCCTTGGCATGGTAGTGAACCTCGCAGATACTTACAAAGTCCGCTCAAACCGCGAAAGCGGGTATGGACGCTATGATGTGATGATTGAGCCGCTTGACAAGACGGGAAAGGCATTTATTTTTGAGTTCAAAGTATTGGATCCCGACGAGGATGAGGAGACGCTCGAGGACACGATAGCAAACGCTCACCGCCAGATACAGGAGAAGAAGTATGAAGCAGAACTGATTGCAGCAGGCTTTCTCCCGAAACAGATACGCAAATACGGCTTTGCGTTCAGGGGGAAGGAATGCCTGATCGGATAGTACAGAATAGGCAAAAAAATAGTGTCAGCGCTGATCGTGATCGTATGCGGTTTACTGATGGGCAGTGTGGTTTATGGCTCACAGGAAATGGAACGGATGGGATATTCCATTGCCTGCTATGAAAATAATAATCTGGACATGTCAAAGATTAGACAGAGCAATACGCTTGTGGACAATATCTTCCTTGCAGACAGGAAACGGACACGGGAGGAATGGACAGAGAACATGTCAGAGCTGCTCCATCGAATCAGGGAAATGGAGACAGAAGATCTGAATGAGTGGATTACATGGTTTTCGAATGTCATCAGGAAACTGAATGAGGATGAACGAAATACATTTATAGAGCAGATCAGGAAAGGAGATGAAAAGTTTATGTGTAGTTCATTTGAAAGGCTGCTGATCAAAGAGAATGAACAGGGAAGGAGAAAAGGCAAAATCGAGGGCAAAATTGAGGGCAAAATCGAAGGAAAAGCAGAATCTGTTATAGAATTTCTTGAAGAACTAGGAGAACCTTCTGAGGTATTAAGAAAACTGATTATGGAGCAGAAGGATGTGAAAGTACTGAGCAGTTGGCTCAAAATAGCAGCAAAATCAGCAAGCATAGCAGAATTTGAGGAAGCTGTAGGTTTGGTGCAGTTGCAGTAAAGAGAATGAATGATGTGCCGCTAGAGAATGCGTTTATCGTCGAATTTAAAACGACAAAAAAGATCAAAGAACTTGAGGCAAGGGCACAGGAGGCATTGCAGCAGATTGAGGATAAAAAATACGTCCTGGAACTAGAGGACGATGGTTATGAGCTCTCAGGCAATTATGGGATTTCTTTTTGTGGCAAGGACTGTTGTGTCATGTATTAGGAAAGGGCGAAGCCGTGACAGGGCAAAAATGCAGGTGTTAGAAAATTGATAGACTTTGCCATCCGATTATGCTATACTAAAAATGATACAACAATGTGTTTCATAATTGGGAGGTGAATAAATATGCCTAGTGGTTTAGAAATAACACAAAGAGCACTTGAAGATTTCAAAAAGATTCAGGAATATATGTGTTTAGCCAAAAAAGAAAATGCTACAGAAACATATGCAAAATTAAAAAAAGAATATCAAACTTTAAAAGCATTGCTGAATGTTTCTGGTGTTAATTTGACAGATATTGACGAAATCAAAGAATAGAATGAAATAATAGCAAATAAAAAGGGTGCAAGGTCTATCAGTTTGGCACCCTTTTATGATATAGGGGGAACATACAGAATAGGGACAAAAAACGACAGAAAGAGGACAAACAGTGCATTTCTGTCGTTTTTTGCTGTATACTAGAGTATAAAACTGTAAAAGAAAGGGGAGATCTCTGTGTATGGTCTGAGTGTCGATGATACATCCTACCATATTGCCATCATTGATGATGAGAGCGGGGAAAGAGAAAAACTAAGAAGTCTCATCGCGCATTATTTTGAGCAGCATCCCGGCAAAGTATACGAAATTTGTATGTACGAGGATGGAGAAGAATTGCTGCGGGATTTGGCAGCAGAGAAGTATTTTGACCTGTTTTTTCTGGATGTGGAGCTGGAAGATGAGCGGACAGGAATCAATCTGGCATATCAAATCCGCAGTTTCTATCTGGAACCGGTGATCATCTATGTGACAAACCATCTGGAATGTGCGCCGCAGGCGTTTGAAGTCAATGCATATCGTTTTATTCCAAAGAGAATGCTGTCTGAAAAAATAACAGAGGCACTCGACTATGTATTGGGCGTCATTGACCAGATTGACCAGCGGTTCTATGTGGTCGATACGCCGGACTGTGCAGAGCGGATTTTGTTAAAGAATATTGTCAGTATTGAAAAGGAGGAAAAGTATATCAATATTCATTACAGAAATGGGGTGGTCAGGGAGAGAAAAACGCTTGATAAGGTTATGAAATCACTCGCATCTTCCGAATTTGTATATGTGGACAAGAGCGATATCGTGAATCTGAGACAGATAGAGTCTATCAGGAAAGACCAGTTGGTCTTAAAAGATGGCAGGATGCTCAGGATAAGCCGTCCGAGATACAGGAAGGTACGGGAATTATTGATAGCCTACTGGCGGAGTGAAGAATGATTATTAGAAATGTATGTGGTGTGTTAGAGACCTTTATAGAACTGGCGCTCAGCGTGGGAATGTTTGTAGAAATCTGTGGAAAAGAAAAACTTAGGGGAAGACTGGCAAGAACTGCGGCGGTTGTGGTGTTAGGGGTGTATTTATTTGTAGCGCTTCCGACGAATATTATATTATTGCAGTGTCTTCCTAATGTATTATTTGTTATGATGCCACTATTATGCCTGAGTTTAATTATAATGATGAGCAATGTGCATTGGAAGTCTGTTGCATGGAGTATGTTTGTTAGTGGGACAATTTTGTTGGTGCGACTGCCAACAGTATTGATTTGTGCGGCAGTATATCGTTTGAGTTATAATGACTGTGTAACGGGTGCATTTCAATGGACTTATATTAGTACTTTATGTATAGAAATCATCTTGTTTGTATATTGTGTGCGACAAAAGAAAGATATAAGTAGGTTTATAAACAAAATGCCGTTTCAAAAAATATTTTTCTTTTTTACGGGATTTTTGGAATTTGTGATAGTGCTCTATGTAATTAATGTAGATTGGGATAGTGGATATGACATTCATTCTGTGATCTTAATGATTGCACTTACTATTGTTCTATTGTTAATTATTGTATGCTTAGTGCTTGTATTGGAGTATCATACTGTGATCCGGACGAATCATATCTTATTAGCAAATGAGAGCAGAATGATGCTATATTATAATCTATTAAATGATGAGATCAATCAAAAGCGCAAAAAGAATCATGACAGAAGATATGAGCAGGAGTATTTGTTTGACTGCCTGATGCAGAAACAGTATGAGAAAGGTTTAAGGTATCTCAAGGAGAAGTGTGGAGGAAAACACAGCTCGTCCAATGAAATCTATACAGGCAGCGGCATGATTGATAACCTGATTGGCAGGATTGCAGAACAATGCAGAGAAAGTCAAGTAAAAAGCAGTTTTATGGTGGATATGCACAAGTTTCCCATCGAGGAGAGTGAATTCTTTGTTCTTCTCGCAAATTTACTTGACAATGCAGTGGAGGCGGCGGGAAAATGCAGTGATGAGCGATACATAGCGCTCAAAATACAGGAAAGACATAGTATGTTTCGATTGTATATAGCAAATAGTTACGCAGAGGAACCGATACAGGATGGAAAAAGACTGGTATCCAGTAAAGAAGATTCGGGCAATCATGGGTGGGGACTTGAAAGTGTAAAAGATACCGTTAAAAAATATGGTGGAATCATAGAAATCTCGTATAGGAATCAAAAGTTTGTAGTCGAGATTGTATTTACGAATTAGGAGGTAGAAAACTGCTGTAAGGAGAGAGATCGAGAACGCTGCGAAGATCTTATTTGAACAATCTTTTCGAGATGGTTTGTGCCTGTGTCATGGTATGGCGGGCAATTACAGGATTATGAAGGAATATCAGAAACAGTACAAACTAACCTCAAAACAGTGTGAAATGATGGGCGCTGTTGCAAGTGAGATTGTCAATACGATACTGTCAGAAAAGATGATGCCGCAGGACAAATATCAAGTGGGACTGATGACGGGATTGTCTGGAATTGGGGTCTGTCTGGGGGAAATGATAACGGAGAATGACAGAATAAGCCACTATATGACAGAATAGGGACAAAATGACATTTTTCGTTGAATATGTGATAGAATGGCAGTGTAACAATCAATTGTTTTATAGCTGCCAATACAAGACAGCGGATAGGAGTGTATTATGATTAAAAAGAAAGTTGTATACAGTGCAAAATTTAAATAGGAGGGATATATGAGGATAAACAATTTAAACCATAACATAGATCTATTAAATCTGCTAAGACCAGAAAAGAACAGCAATGATCTATTTGGTCTCTTAAAAATGCAGCATACAATACCAAGATATCCCAAAAGTGGGATGGACAGCTATGTACCCAGCAAGGACAGTATGTATGTAAGCTATGGAAACAAGCCAGAACATATAGGAAAATACTCTAATGCAGTTTTAGATAGAATTAATTTCAAGCGTGATGTCATGACAGATGAAACGAATATTATCATAAACGGTGTGAATTATCCCAAAAAAGATATTCCATTTGTGGATTGTGATCGGTGTCTGGAAATTAAGGCAGAGAATAATGAGATTGTATTTGAGAGAGGCAAGTATTATAAATATAAAGATCGTGATGGGAATGATCGTGCGTTGGCATGTGTTTATGATAGTCTCTCACAGCCTTATTCTGAACAGTTAGCGGAAAAGCAGTACAGACAAAGCGCTGAAATGGGTTCGTTCTGGGGAATCCTTGGGTGTGAAGGCTTCTATGGAAGAGCGTACTATTCTCATGATGAACAGCGCAAAATACTCAATGACGCCGGTATCACGGAGGGATTTTTCAGTGTTCAAGTAGGTTCAAAGAAGCAGGAGTTATTTTACTCGAACGGTGTGGCAGGTGTTGTGCTCCCTAAGTGGCGTTATGATGCCACTTATAACATGTTCATGAACCAAAATGTTTTAAAAGATTATGAGACTGGTTCGGTCTTTACGATCGGCGGTAAGGAGTATGTGCTGAGTGCTGATAAGAAATTAGATATACCATATGGTGCGGATATTTATGATATAAAATATCCACCGGCAGACAAGAAGATTGTAAAGGATTAGTACAATGACAGACCGGGTGAAAACAAGATTGCTTTTCACCTGGTTTTTTCTTTACAAATACGCATAGCATCCGCTATACTAAAGGTAAGAAACTGTTCAGAAAGAGACGCTGTGCGTGTAAATCTGTGCATATATATAGAAAGGAAAATGTGGCAGTATGGATTACAAACCAGTACCCGTAGGGGTCGATAACTTTGCGCATTTAATCACAAGGGGATATTATTTTATTGATAAAACCTGGTTCATCAAGGAGCTGCTGGATAAGAGGGCAGAAGTCAATTTATTTACCCGCCCGCGCCGCTTTGGCAAGACGCTGAATATGAGTATGCTGCAATATTTCTTTGAGGACATGCGCACGGACGACGGCACGAAAAAGGACAACGCATATCTTTTTGAGCATATGAAAATCATGGAGGCGGGGGAGGCGTATCTTGCGCATATGGGAAACTATCCCGTGATCAATCTGACATTGAAGGACGCCAAGCAGCCTGATTTCACCCTTGCATATGAGGCGCTCAAGTGGCAGATCGCGGACGAGTATGCAAGACACCAGTACATTTTGCAGGATGAACGGCTCGCAGCGGAGCGGGACGCCTATATGGAGATTCGGATGCGCAAGGCAGACCGCAGTGCATACAACAATTCCATCAAATTTCTGTCACAGTGTCTGGAAAAGTATTACGGAAAAAAAGTGATCATATTGATAGATGAGTATGACGTGCCGTTAGAGAACGCGTTTGCGGAAAAATTCTATAAGGAAATGATAGGGTTTATCCATACGCTGTTTGAGTCTGCCTTTAAGACGAACGCCAGCTTAGAATTTGCTGTGATTACAGGCTGCCTTAGGATTTCAAGGGAAAGTATTTTTACTGGATTAAATAATCTTGAAGTGATTTCGATTCTTGACTGGAATTATGGAGAGTATTTTGGATTTACAGAGGAAGAAGTCCGCGAACTTTGCCGGGATTACGGACTAGAGCATAAGTATGACCTGATTAAGGAATGGTACAATGGTTATATTTTTGGAAATACGAATGTCTATAATCCGTGGAGTGTTATCCGGTATGTGAAAGCTTTAAAAAGCCATGAGGAGGAATACCCGCATTCATACTGGGCAAATACCTCCTCCAACAACGTAGTGCGGCGGCTGATCGAGCTTGCGGACGACAGTGTGAAGAGCGAGCTGGAAAATCTGATCGACGGCGGCACCATTGAGAAGCCTGTACATGAGGACATCACTTACGGCGAAGTGTATGAGAACATGGAGAATCTGTGGAACTTTATGTTTTTTACTGGGTATTTCAAGAAAGTGGGCGAGCGCATGGGAGCGGACGATACACGTTATCTGACGCTTGCGATTCCAAACCGTGAGGTGCGTTATATTTTCCGCGAAAAGATCATGGCATGGTTTGAGCGCAAAATGAAAGAGCGCGACCTGACACGGCTGCACACCGCCTTCGTCAACAAAGACACGCAGACACTCGAAGAAGAGCTGACAGACATTTTGTACGAGACGATCAGTTCTTTTGACGAGAGCGAAAACTATTATCACGGGCTGGTAGCGGGACTGCTGTCAGGGATGAAGGGCTACCGCACCAAATCCAACCGCGAGACAGGAAAAGGCAGGTGTGATCTGTTCGTAAAACCCATCTCGCGCCGCAAGGAGGCGTTTATCGTAGAATTTAAAACGACGAAAAAGATTAAAGAACTAGAAGCAAAAGCCAAGGAGGCATTACAGCAGATCGAGGACAAAAAATATGTCCTAGAGTTAGAGGACGACGGCTATGAACTCTCCGGCAATTATGGGATTTCCTTCTGCGGCAAGGACTGCTGTGTCATGTATCAGGAAAGGGCGATGCCGTGACAGGGGAACATACACAATAGGGACAAAAAACGACAAACGATACAGTTCTGTCAAATAGACGGGTGTTGGAATATTCCAAGACCAAGATAAAGAAATAAAAAGAATAATAAAAATTCGAACATCATCAACCGCAACAGAGGGAGTAAATCTTCGGTGTCGTGTTTCTGGCAGGGATGTTGCAGCAAATGGCGCCAATCCGGTACAACATCAACATCTAAAGAATCAGAAAGCATTTGGAAAATAAAAAATCCAAATGCTTTTTATGTTTAGGTCATGAATCTGACATTTTTACCATGAATTTGATTTTCATTACCAAGAAAATACGGTATGCTCTCAACAGGAAATAAGAACCAGTGCTAAAGAATGGAGGAAATATATGCAGCCAGAAACCATCGTATCGACAAATCAGATCGCATTTGATCATGAAAATGAGATTTTTACATTAAATCATCCTGACAACTACACATATCTGTATTTTCCGGTTGCCGGAGAGCAGGGTATCAAATCCAGTGTAACACCCAGTTTTGCGGGAGACAGCAAACTAGACCAGAATACGTTTCTGCTCGAACCAGTGAGCAGTGAAAACCTGCACAACAATAAATCGTCCAGAAATTTCTGGTGTTGTATAGAAGGTGTGGGCGCGTGGTCAGCGACAGGCATGTCAGCGGAGGCAGAGTGTGATAAATATACGGCGCGTCAGGATGAATGCAGCATGGAGGCAGGTTTCATGTGGCAGACTGTGACCAGAAAATCGTCTAAATACCAGCTCAAATCAACTGTCACAAGTTTTGTGCCGTCTGACCACAATGTAGAGATCCTGCATGTTGTGATCGAGAATACAGCAGACCATACGCAGGCCATAACGCCAATTGCAGCAGTTCCAATCTATGGAAGAAGTGCGGACAATATACGGGACCACCGCCATGTAACTTCGCTTTTGCACCAGATAGCAGTGACAAGGCAGGGCATAGAAGTAAAGCCCAAATTATCCTTTGATGAGAGAGGGCACCAAAAGAATGAGATTACCTATTTTGTGTATGGCGTATCGGGCAGCAAAGAGGCGCCAGAACAGTTTTTCCCAGTCACAGAGACGTTTATCGGAGAAGGGGGAAGCCTGATTGCACCGCTTGCTGTAAAGAACAATGCAGAGGGCGTGAAGGCAGGCGTACAGATTGACGGGAAAGAAGCGCTGGGCGGTCTGAAATTTCACCGTGTGGAGCTTGAAAAAGGCAGGACGGCATCCTACACCATCATCATTGGCGCTGCGGCAGCAATCAAGGATATGCGGAATGTGGTCTCCTTCTATGACAGTGAGGACAAAGTGCGTGATGCCATCAGGAAGACAAATGACTATTGGCAGGAAAAGGTCAATGTATCTTTTCAGACCGGCGATAAGGCAGCGGACAGTTATCTGAGGTGGATTTGTTTCCAGCCAATCCTGCGGCGCCTCTATGGATGTTCATTTCTTCCGCATCACGACTACGGCAAGGGCGGCAGAGGGTGGAGAGATCTCTGGCAGGACTGCCTGTCACTGCTTTTTATGAATCCTGATGGCGTGCGCCAGATGATTGTCGATAATTACGGCGGAGTCAGAATGGATGGGACGAACGCCACAATCATAGGCGGGAGACAGGGCGAGTTCAAGGCAGACAGAAACAGCATTACACGCGTTTGGATGGATCACGGATTCTGGCCGTTTCTGACCACGAAGCTCTATATTGACCAGACAGGAGACATAGAAATCCTTGGCGAGAGGGTACCGTATTTTAAGGACCGGCAGATACTGAGAGGACAGGACACGGACAGAGAGTGGAATGAAGAATACGGTATGCAGCAGCGGACACAAAGCGGTGCGGTTTATGAGGGAAGTATCCTAGAGCATATTCTGCTGCAACAGTTGTGTGCATTTTACGAAGTGGGCGCGCACAACCAGATACGTCTGCGCAACGCGGACTGGAATGACGCGCTTGACATGGCGCCGGACAGGGGAGAGAGTGTGGCATTTACAAGCGCATATGCATACAATCTCATGGAGCTTGCAGCGTACCTTGAGAAGTATGAAGCTGCTACCAATACGGCGCAGCTTGTGCTCTCTGAGGAGATTGCTATTCTGCTGGCAGGAGACGCGCATAAGTATGGCGAGACTGAGTGGAAGCGGAGCATCTTGAACCAATATGCCTGCACCTGCACGCACTTTGTCTCAGGCAGGACGGTGCTCGTGTCTGCCGCGGAGCTGGCGAAGAATCTCAGAGAGAAAGCTGCGTGGATGATGGAACATATAAGGCATCATGAGTGGGTGACAGACGCAGAAGGAAACGGCTGGTTCAATGGGTACTATGACAACAACGGAGATCAGGTGGAGGGCGTACATAACGGCAATGTGCGCATGATGCTCACCAGTCAGGTTTTTGCCATTATGAGCGGCACAGCCAACGAGGAGATGACTGCCAAAATCTGCCGGAGTGCAGACACCTATCTCTATCAGGAAAATATTGGCGGATACCGGCTGAACACCAAGTTTGACGAGGATAAGTTTGATCTTGGCAGGATGTTTGGCTTTGCGTATGGTGAGAAAGAAAATGGAGCAGTGTTCTCTCATATGACCGTCATGTATGCCAATGCACTGTACCAGCGGGGGTTTGTCAAGGAGGGATACAAGGCGCTCAGCACGCTGCTGGCGACGGCAATGGATTTCAAGACAAGCAGGATTTATCCCGGCGTGCCAGAGTACTTTGATGCGGACGGGCGCGGGATGTATCACTATCTGACGGGTGCGGCGAGCTGGTTTATGCTGACCATGATCACGCAGGTGTACGGTGTCAGGGGAGATCTGGGAAATCTGGTGCTGATGCCTAAGCTGATGCCAGAGCAGTTTGATGCGGACGCAAAGGCGTCAATCCAGTTAAACTTCCTCAAAAAGACTTTTCGCATCCAGTATCATAATCCCAATAGACTGCCCTATGGCGCATACCAGATAGAGCGGGCAGTGTGCGGTGACAGAGAGTTGAAGAAACTGACAGACATGTCAGGTGCGGTGTGCATGGAAAAGAGAGAAATCGAGATGCTGGACAGTGCCATTCATGTAATTGATGTGACACTTGGTGCGATCTCATAAATAATTTTCTCATAATTAATATTCGGAATAAAGGAGAGAAAGAAAAAATGCAGTACGGTTATTTTGATGACGAGAAGAGAGAGTATGTGATTACCAGACCTGACACGCCTGCGCCGTGGGCGAACTATCTGGGTTCCCCTGAGTACGGTGCGGTGATCTCGAACAATGCGGGCGGTTACAGCTTTGCTAAATCAGGGGCAAACGGCAGGATTCTGCGCTATGTGTTTAACGGCTTTGACCAGCCGGGGCGCTATATTTACCTGCGCGACAATGACAGCAAGGATTACTGGTCTGCCTCATGGCAGCCTGTCGGAAAAGATTTGGCGTCATACCAGAGCAAATGCCATCATGGAACAGCGTACACGAGAATGGAGGCAGACTACAGCGGCATTCATTCCGAGGCGCTTTATTATGTGCCGCTTGGCAAGTCCTACGAGGTGTGGAATCTAAAGGTAACAAACAACACGGACGCGGCAAGAAGCCTGAATATCACCGGCTATGCGGAATTTACAAACAACAATAACTATGAGCAGGATCAAGTCAATCTACAGTATTCGATGTTCATCACGAGAACCGCTTTTGAGGAGGACCGCATCCGCCAGACGATACACGGCAATCTGGACGGACTCGAGGATGGAGAGGAGGTTGACAACAAGCTCGCCATAGACCGCTTCTTTGGGCTGGCAGGGGCGAAGGTGGCTTCCTACTGCGGAGACAGGGAGAAATTTATCGGACGCTATCACGGCTATGGAAATCCCGCAGGAGTGATAAACGGGGACCTTGGCGGGGAGCTGGGCTACAATGAAAACGGCTGCGGTGCACTCACCACAACACTGACACTTGCGTCAGGTGAGACGAAGGAGATTGCCTTTGTTCTGGGAATGAAATACAAGGATGAGGCGGACAGGATTCTTGGAAGTTATGAGAATCCGTCACAGGCCTGCGCACAGGAATTAAAAGAGCTTGTCACCTACTGGCATGAGAAACTGTCGCATTTTCAGGTAAAGACGCCCAGTCCCGCATTTGACACGATGATCAATACATGGAATGCCTACAACTGTTTTATGACATTTATCTGGTCGCGCGCCGCCTCGTTTATCTACTGCGGGCTCAGGAATGGCTATGGCTACCGCGATACGGTGCAGGATATTCAGGGCATTATTCATCTGGCGCCCGAGATGGCAGTTGAGAAAATCCGCTTTATGCTCTCGGCTCAGGTGGATAACGGCGGCGGACTCCCGCTGGTGAAGTTCACACACAATCCGGGGCATGAGGATACACCGGACGATGCGTCTTATGTGCAGGAGACAGGGCATCCCGCATACAGGGCGGACGATGCGCTCTGGCTGTTCCCTACGGTGTACAAATATATATCAGAATCAGGAAACATGGCATTTATCGACGAGGTGATTCCATTTGCCAACAAGGGTGAGGCAACCGTGTATGAGCACTTAAAGCGCGCAGTGGACTTCTCGATGAAGCATCTGGGACCGCACGGCCTGCCGGCAGGACTTTACGCGGACTGGAATGACTGTCTGAGACTGGGAAAGGAAGGGGAATCTTCCTTTGTGGCACTACAATATTTTTACGCAATGACAATTTTAAAGAAGTTTGCCGTGTATAAGAAAGAGGATGCCTATATCGCCTTTCTGGATGAGAAACAAAAAGAACTGGGAGAGCGCATTCAAAACCTCTGCTGGAATGAGGACCGGTTTATCAGAGGGTTCACGGAGAAAGGAGAGGTGATTGGAAAGCGGACAGACAAAGAGGCGAATATGTGGCTCAATCCCCAGAGCTGGGCAGTGATCAGCGGTCTTGCCACACAGGAGCAGGCAGACAAGGCACTTGACAGAGTGCATGAGCAGCTGAATACAGAGTACGGCGCTGTACTGATGGACCCGCCGTATCATTTCGATGCTTTTGATGGTGCGCTTGCAGTGATCTACAACGCAGGCGTCAAGGAAAATTCCGGTATTTTCTCACAGTCGCAGGGCTGGATTATCCTTGCGGAGGCGCTTTGCGGACACGGGGAGCGGGCGTTTGGCTACTTTGAGGAGAATGCACCGTCTGCGCAGAATGACAGGGCGGAGATTCGGAAGCTCGAGCCATACTGCTATGGACAGTTTACAGAAGGCAAGGCAAGCCCGCACTTTGGACGCTCGCATGTGCACTGGCTGACAGGCACAGCGTCTACAGTCATGGTGGGGTGTGTCGAGGGCATTTTGGGAATGCGTCCAGACTTTGGCGGACTGAAAATCGCGCCTTCTATCCCGAAAGCGTGGAATGGATTTGAGATCGACAAGGATTTTCGGGGAAGCCATCTTCACATTGTGGTAAAGAATCCAAATCATGTGGAATCGGGCTTCCAGTCATTGAAAGTCAATGGCAGACAGATGGATGGAAATTATATTCCGGCAGACCTTCTTGAGAGAGAGAATGAAGTGGAGCTGGTGATGTAGAGAAGCGCTTACGGAACAGCCCATGCGGCGGGGCATGGGCATTACGCTCACGTTAGCAGTGGCGATTGTTGTCAGGGGGGCGGCTGAAGCGGTGATCTACCATGTCTGGTGATAGTGTCTGTCACGGTATTTTTTGGGTGTCAGACCAACGTATTTTTCAAATGTTTGAATAAAGTGGCTCTGCGAGGAGAAGGCGAGGTAATTGGCAATGTCGATCAAGCTGTAGTCAGAGTATTTGAGAAGGTTTTCCGCCTTCTCTATTTTTTTCTCGCGTATATAGTCGCTGATCGAGATGCCAAGATTCTGCTTAAAAAGGCGCGAGAGATAGCTTGGTGACAGTGTGATGTAGTCTGCAAGTTCATTGATGGTGATGCGTCCGTTTATATGGCTGTAAATATAGTCGGTGCACTGCATGATTGGTTTTGAGATAATCGCATTTTTCTGTAGCATAAGCATTTTTCCCGTAAAATCAAGCACCATATCCTGATGCAGTTCGGAGATTGCCTTGATGGTGGTGTACGAATCCATTTTTAAGATATAGAAATCGCTGAGCCGGTAGGCCTGTTCCAGCTCGAGTCCGCCCTCCACACAGTGCCTTGTGAGCAGGGCGGCCGTGACAACAAAATGATATTTTAGATTTGTCAGCGCATTTTTAGACAGTACGCCCATGCCTTTTGGATTGGTAAAGTCTCCCTGCTTTAGATTTTTTCTGACAAATTCCATATCCCCGTTCTTGACGGCAGTATAAAAGGAATACTCCTCCTCCATCGGACGATGATAAATTTCAGATTCGCTCTCAGAGAGCTCACGCTTGTACCATTCGTTTCTTAGATTACTCATTTGTTGCATCTCCCTTTGTTTTTTTAATATTTTTTTCTCAAATTTTTAAGTTTATCCTGAATCCGTGAGCTTAGCCTCAAATTAAAACCGGACGAAATTATCCGGTAAAAATGTGGGGTAAGACATTG
>VSNR01000250.1 GCA_009774345.1 Lachnospiraceae bacterium
CATTTGGATATGGAAATCTTACATCACATTCTTCATTTAGTTTTTTATAAAAGTTATCCATAATCCTTATCTTTTTTCGCTGCCTCACTTACATAAACTTTTGTTTTCGTTTGCTCTGCTCAATCAATCCCGGTTGGTTGAATTATTCCTGCTAAAGTATAGCACAAATCCAGCCAGCGTTCAACTTACCTGACTTTCCCTTTTCCTGCTTTTCTTCGTATACAGGAACATTTCAACAATTTACTTTTATGTTAGTTTCACTTGGGGAACATATCTATTCGCATGATACCAAAAGTTATCTTATTCCTCTATATCCAATATTTTCATCAATTCGTCTTTTTGATTTTGAACACAGCTTTCTACAGCTTTCATGATTTCATCTTCGGATATGCCCGGCGGGAACATCTCTCTTGGCACTCCGTGGCCAAACATCGCAACATATTTTTGTTCCAATTCAAATTTCTTATCATCAAAGCCATTGATATCTTCATCAATTAATTTACGCATAAAATATAATGTTTTATCTTCCATAATAATCCTCCATTCTTGCTCAACCCGCAAATTTGGGCGCAAGCACAAATTTACCTGTGAAAAATTTATTCTACTTTATCGGCTTTTTGTAACTTCTGATATATACCGGAAAGCAAGTCGCTCAAATTCTTTATCGGTCATGTTCTGTAACTTTCTGATTATCCTATGGGCTAATGCCTCCAAATACGGGTCTTTGAGATACGGCAAGGTTCTCTTCTCTATATCCTCTATGCCTCACTCCTGTTCGCTCCACTATGGAAGTTACCGGGCAGATGCCGGATACCATCTTCCCATCCTTTGCTACCTCGCCCCTTTATCTTTATGTCTTGTCCGATCATCCCTGCCTGCTTCTCTTATCTTTACCGCCTGTTCTTTCTGCCTGAGCCTGTCCCTGATGCTCATGGTGTCCGGCACTTTGTTTCCACAGGCTTGTTCATACTCCACACAGGCCGCCTGATAATCAAGATACTCTTTCTTTGCTGCATTCAGTTCCTTATAAAATGCCTGAACAGAGTCAAAATGATGTTCATTCACGATAGAGGAAAGCCTCTTTTTCATATTGGAAATCTGAATACCAAGACTATCAATCTCCTGCCGTAATTCCTTTCGTCTGCCACCCTTGAAAATGCCCATACATTCAGATAATTCCTTTTTCAGCATATCCCGCTTTTTCTCTCGCTCGAAAATAGCTTTGTTTTGTTCTTTGAGCCTATCGTCAATCTCTTTCATGCGGGAATACTTTTCTGCAAGTATGGAAGGCTTTGGCTGCTGCGGTCTTTCTGTTTCTGACTGCTTTGTTCCAGCAGGGACAGTTTTTTGTTCTGTCTTTATCTGTTCAATAACGGATTTTTTGATTTCCCCAGTGTTTTCTTGCCGAAGCTGTCTCGCCTTATTCTGCGCATCTGATTTCCACTCCGTATATAAAGGAAACTCTATCTTCTTTTCCCGTCGGACTGCTGAATCAACTTTTACATGAATCTGACCATCCATATCTTTTGATGTTTCCTTTACAGCATCATCAGCTTTGCTGATGACCTTTTCCGCCATATCCATTACTTTCCGAATAACCTTTGCAATCAGTTTCTCCAACATTGCAATCGCCGCCCTGATAATATCCCTGAACAACTCCGGCTTTTTCCCGTTCTGCTCCACAGATTCCTTTACCCTGTCCGTAATCTCCATTTTCTTTAACTCCAAAATCTCCGCTTCAGATACGCCGCTTAAATTGCACGGTCAACCGCCCTGTTCCATTCCATACGGATTTCGTTGTCCGCTTTTATCTCCTCTGTCTTCGGATTATTTTTGCCGACTTTCTTTGTTGCAAGATACGGGCCGTTTTTGTCAAATATGCTGAACCTGTCTTTATCATCAATTACCATCTGATTGATCAGATCCGTATAAAATACTTTTGCTTCATCCAAAAATGATTCCTGCTTGAAACGACTGTCTTTTACGGTAAAAATCTTGCGTTCATACACTTCGCCTTTTTTAATGATTTTACAACCCCTGCGGATATTCCTCTCCCCGTCAAGGATCTCTTTCTTCGTCCGAACGTGCTTTCCACGCTCGTCATAGAACATATTCCGGGCGGCAGTCTTTTCCATTGGCTGGTCTAACCGCTTCCTCTCCGCAAATATCATATGGATATGCAGATTTGTTTTCCGTTTATTGTGGTGGAGCGCGGCAAAACACTCCACACCATACCGTTTCTTAAATTCGTCAACCATCTTTTTCAGCAGATAGTCATGGTCATAGTTGATAAAACTTTCCGGCAGGGCGATCATCAGCTCCCTTGCCTCGATACATTTCCCATTCGTGCCGCTTTTTTCAAATTCTTCCTGATTACACTTGGCAAGCTCCCGCCAGAATGCCTTGTCCGGCTCTGTCGCATAGACTTCATACAGATGCTCCTGCTTGGCGTGGCTGGAAATATATGTGATGCGCCCCGACAAGTTATGCAGCTTTGCCATTTCTATAAATGAATTTCTTTTCATAAACGCTTTTCCTTTCCTCTGGCGGATAGTCCAATTCCGCCGCTTTCCCTGTGAGCAGCCGCCATAGGACGGCATACTGCGAACCCATGCCCGTATCCGGGCGAATCACGGCTGCCGTTTTCTAACAGCCGCAAGGGGACTTCCGCGAAGTCCCGCAGGCGCGGCTTCACATTTTCCCAAAAATGAAGCCACTGGAAGCAACGCCGTCCATGCATCCCGTCCTATGGGGCGCATGGATATTGGCAGTACGCCTGCCGTACTGCCTTGATTCGCGCCTGCACGAATCTGCCCCCTGCAAGGGCGAAATACCCCGGAGCATAAACCGAAGGTTTGTGCGAAGGGTATATTTCGCTCTCAAACGCCGAGGGCTTAGGGAAGGGCTTACGCCCTCCCCGGAAATTGCTGCCTGACACTCCCTGAACCACACCAATGCAGTTCGTGGAACTGATACTTCACAGACATAAAAAAGCCGTCTGCTTGAAAACTGATATTCCAGTTTCAAAACAGACGGCTACATATATGCCCTTATTTGCAGCCTTTCGACTGCTTTTTTCCCTTATTTTGCGGGCTTAAATGTCCGCCCTTTATTATGCAGCCTTTAACGGCTGTCCTTTGTCCTTATTTTGTAGACTTTCGGCTACCCTTTGTCGGTCTTTTATGAAAATATGGATGCATTTATGCTCTGATGTGAAAAAATCCACAAAAATAAGGCTACAGTAAACCTGATTACCATAGCCCTACTCTGCAAATATATTAAAATGCATCAAAATCAATCAAATCATTGTCCGGCGGCTCTGTGGCATTCTCCGATACAGCTTCCTCCTGCACATCCCCTGCATTCTGCATCGCTGCTTCCATATCTGCCGGATTGGAAATAATGGGAGAAACTGCCCCGCCCATTACTGCATTTCCGTTATTCGTACCGTTTGCTGATACCTGACCGTGCACCATGCCGCCTTGCGTCGCTGGGTATGCACCCATAGGAACGGATAAGGGAAAAAACTGCATCTGTGCCATATACGTCCCAAAAAGCGCCGGGACATTGGACATCACTTTCTTTTCCACCGCTTCCACGATACGTTCCGCAAAAGCGTCCTCTTTCTCCCTCGTTTCAAGATACGGATCATTGATTTTTGCTACACATCTATCATAATAATCATTGACCGCCTCTATCACGAATCTGTTCTGCGACTTGAACATCTGCCGCACTTTTTGGGAGTGCAGGAGTTCCCACGCCCTGCACTCGTCCCCTTTTTCCATATTGAAGCGAATATTGTGGTTTTTGTTTTTCATTCAGACACATCTCCTTATCCGGCAGAAGCCATTGATTTCTGTCTGCGCAGCTTCATATAGCAGAAGTATTCAAATCCTTTGGCATTCGCCCGTACATCATGGTTGAAAGTGACATTACCGCTGTCATAATCTCCCACAAACTCCACAACCTTTGCGTCGCCGCCCATGATATAAAGTTTCATAAGATTAGGATTGTATCCGTGCGCTTTCAGTTCCGCAAATATCCTATTTACATAGGACTTTGCCGCTTCCTCCATAAGCTGCTGGTATTCCCCGCCCACTTTTGTATCGCCGTAGCGCAGATAATTCTCAATAATCTCTGCTGGAAGTTCCTCCGCTTTCCTGTCCAGTATAAGATTGCGTATCGCCATATAACATTCATTTGCCCCCAGCTTTACCGTCCACGACTTGCTTTCGCTCGCCTTTCCATTATTGAGTATCATCACATTCATTGTTCCGTTGCCGATATCCGCTATCATGTGCATACCCTTAAAATCGGGCAGATTTTCCGCTACCGCCGCATAACACTGAGGCATAACCGTACAGTCCACGATGTCAACCTCATAACGCTTACCCGCATACTTATAATCTACATGGCGGTTCTGCATCATATACTCACGGAACGACTCCCTCTGCGCCTGCACCCATTTCAGCGGAAGCCCCACCGCAAGGTGAATCTTTGCGGCAGACAGTCCCCTCGCTTTCAGTTCCTTTGCGATGGCGGCAAGGGTAAGGATATAATTATCATCATCCCTGTTTTTTTCCGCTACAAAGTCCTTATGCCCCTCGCCTATGGT
>VSNR01000251.1 GCA_009774345.1 Lachnospiraceae bacterium
AATCTATACCATTTATCTCATAAATTTGTTTATCAAAGTCTGCATCCAAAGCCGTCTGGCAGGATAGAAGATCTGCTCTTTGTCTCTGCATTTTTTCTAATACTGCATCCGCCATTTCAAACTGTTCTTTCCGCATCAACGAAGGTGTCAGAAGCCGCGATGTAGAAGCAAACCGAAAAATCTTATGCCAAACCGAAATCTCTTCAAGAGTGCTGCAAACTACATTATATCTCTTTCTTATATCTTCAAGAACAGGAATCAGCATTTGCAAAAACGCTACTGCTGTGACAAAGCTTTTCTTTACTTCCACTTTCACCTGATAGGAAGTATCTTGTTTCACGTATCCATACCATAAATTCTTTTTATAATCATATCCTATCGAAGGAATATAATTTATATATTGTTCCAACAGTGAAGACGCTTCTATCATAAATGCTTCTCCTTTGGATGCAATCTGCGGTATGTACCACTCTATATCTGGCGCTGAATGCACTGAAGCTAATGCTTCATAAAGCTGATACATGCTTTTTTCTATAACAGGACGAATCTGATGTAATTCTATAACATATTCATCCAACTGCTGTTGCGCTTTTTCTTTCAATGCAATTTCGTTTTCTGCCTTTGATGATGTCCTGCTCTTGGGGGATCGCAATGTATTACAGATCTCAGCAATTACATCCTTTTTGTTCGTTTTGTGACTATGTAGTTCCAAACAAAATTCAGATAGTCCAGCTTGATTCAATTTACTATAAACCACATTCAAAGCCGCCAGTTTTTCAGAGACAAACAACACCTTTTTTCCATCACTTAGGCACTCTGCTATCATGTTTGTAATTGTCTGGCTCTTACCTGTCCCCGGAGGACCCTGCAACACAAAGCTCTTCCCGGACTTTGCCATTTCTATTGCCTTAATCTGACTGGAATCCGCATCTACTACACAATGCAGTTCAATCAGTGGATTCTGAATATAAACATTCTCATCACCACTGTCTTTCGAATTATTTTGAGAATCCGATTCTCCCAAAAGCTGGCGAATTATTGGATTTGATAATATTGTAACCGCATTGTCCTTCAGATCTCGATACATATTCATTTTCTGAAAAGAAAAAATGCCAATCTTACAGTCGTAAGATACTGTCCATTGTAATTTCTCAACCATTTTCTCTATATTTCCCAAATATGTACAGATTCCTTCATCATCATAATCTGGAAGAGTTATACCATAATCCTTTTCTATCTTGTACGCAAATGTTGGATTGATAACAGTATCGTCGTCATTTGCTTTGATCTGAAATGGCGCAACCGCTGATACCTGTTCTAATTGAATCGGCACAAGCAGAATAGGCGCCCGCAGCACATTTTCGGGTGCATTGTTCTCTTTCCAGCAAATAAATCCGAAAGCCATATAGACAACATGCACCCCCGTTTCCTCTACCATTAATTTAGACTTTTTTCTAATATTCTTCATCACGGTAATCGGATCCGTCGCCGCATTATAAAGCAGCATTTGTTTCTGTTTCTTTATCTTTGCAGAATATCGGGATAAATATGCTGTTTTTTTATCCAGCATTTTCTGTTCCTCAACCGATTCATTACAGACATTATTTTCTTCATCCGTTTCTGTATATTGGACATCGAACACTTCAAATGTTGTTGTTCCTGTAATTTTGTCAAACAATACATCTATTGTCGGGAGTAAAATATCAACCGTTGTATTTTTTGTATCTTTAAAATTGATCAGGTTATTCCGTTTTCCTGTATCCAGAAGCAGCTCAGCCCATTTATTTAACTTTTTTGTATCCACATCATTTGTCTCCTTATATAATTTGTCTCCTTATACAAATTGGATAATATTTCCACCAATAATATTCAAATATTCCTCTCTGCACACATGATACACATCCTGTTCCTCATCATAAGAAAGCATCGCATATTCATTCACTGAAGAAGGCACGTTGTTATCCCTTCTTTCCTGAATCATTTACGGAACACAGTCTAAGTTCCTCTTTTATCTATTCTAGCAAATGCCCTCAATAATGCAAGATATTTTTGCATTTCCTCTTGACAATCTCTGTCTGCAAAAGTACACAAAGGATCTGGATTGGATTATTAAGCACTATGCTGCGTCCCCTGACCAGAAGATACTTTTCTGCCAAATGGAATTATACTGGCGGTCGTTGCACACAGCCGCATAATGCTTCTTATTCCTTGACTTTTTTCACTACACTGCCCTGAAAATCTCCGTGTCCTATTATCGTTATATTTACTTTTTTACCCGCGTTGACAGTCTCTCCGATGGTATAGTCATGATCTTTCAACAGCGCATGTTTGGCATAGGTAAGATTTAATACTTTAGATGTTCCTTTTACAGATACCTTCTTAATATTCTGCGGCTTAATCTCAAAATTAAAGCTACTCTTTACCCCCCTATAGTTACCTTTTCCTGTAATTGTGACAACTGCCTCCTTTTGATTTCTCACTTTGGAGGCATGCAGATTTTTGCTGTAGGATACTGTGTAATCCCTTCCTGCCTTGAGCGTCTTACTGCCTGCCATTACAGATACCTTAGGCTTCTGAAGCTTTCCGTTATATGTAACAGCTTTTATTTCTCTTTTAAGCCTCAATATACTCTTTGCCGGTGTGATCTCAAATTCCTTTACAACGCTTCCGACATATCCCTTCTTTCCTGTAATAACTGCATAGGCAACGCCTGCTTCTTTATTGTTCATATATTTTACAGAAAAATCTTTGTTTTTTACAAGTGTACTTTCTCCCACTTTTACGGAAAACTCCGGTTTGATCGCATTTCCGGTATAGATCTGTGACTTATCCTTTTCATTAACATAACACACGTTTTCAGGATTGATAATTCCTTTAAAATTCTTTCCAGACGCATCATATACTGTAATCTTTACCTTGACAGATTTTATATTGTCATAGTTAGATCCTTCCTTTGCCTTAATATTCACTTCCAGTTTTCCTTTGCGCGTTATATTGCCGCGTACCACTTCCAGCACATAATCCTGACCATATATGAGGGCACTGTCTGTCTCGGCGTCACTGACGTAAACAGGAAGTTTTTCTAACTGAATCTCTCTGTCTGCATCTGCCGCTATGCCTCCTGTTACGATTTTAAGCTTTTTCAGAGACTTGGGTGTAATCTGATATTGAGTGGTCAAAACACCTGTATACTTTCCATTTCCTTTCACTGTGATGGTTCCCGCGCCCACATTTATCCGGTCATCGTAAAGTACTCTGTAATCCGCTCCCTCAGTAAGTATAATGGTTCTGCCATTTTCCTTTACCGTCACTTTTATGTTTGGTCTATATACACTGCCATCATAAACTTTTGACTTAACTGCTGCAATCTGACCGCCCACACTATTGAGCTTTATTCGCTGTGCCATCTCATACGCGGAATCGTCATCATCCATATTGTCATTATCATTATTATTATCATTCTGTTCTGTCCACTTCGCATAAAGCGTCATATCGCTGGTTACTGTATCAGTATTCATATCCCATAATATTGTACACTCAGAATCCTTGTACCAGCCGTCAAATATATGGTTCTCTTTTGTCGGAACTGCGATACCAAAATCCGACAGTCTGCTTCCTTTCCTGCATATTACAGGCTCTACACTGCTCCCCCCTGATGTTTCAAAAGTTACGGTGCATGTTTCCTCAGCAATATCATCATCACTAACTGTTATTGTACAGCTATCTTTGAGCTCTGGCTTTAGAACAGAAGTAACCGTAATGTCAGCAGTTCCGATAGATACTGCCGTGATAAAACCTGTATTATCTACTGTCACAATATCCGTGTTGGAGCTATCCCACACAACACTTTTATCCTCATTTGTATCAGCAGGCTCATAAATAACTTCCAACTTGGATGTTTCATCTGTTTTTAATTGCAGACTGCTCCTGTTCAGGCGGATTGCTGTCAAAGCGCTGTCGGGTTTTTCATCGCCTTTCTCTGCCGTAATATCTACTACACAAAATCCATACGCGCTTCCGCCCTTGTCCGTCACAAGTCTCACCAATGCAGATTCTCCGCTGACAACTATTTTCTGTCCTGCAAGCTCCTTCCCGGTATATTTTCCAACCAACTGATTTTGGTTAGCATATATTTCCAGATAATCATAAGGAGCTTCAAATTCCGTATCATCTGAAAAGGTAAGTGTAATCCGTTCTGCCCCCGGCGACTGATACAACCAGACCTCTGACAGATTATTCTGATAAGGATGACTGCTCTCGAAATGTTCTACAGATGTCACCATGTTCAGATTTCCTGTCACCGTTACCGTACACGATGCAGTACAACCGCTTCCGTCTGCTGCTTCTGCCTGAATTGTTGCCGTTCCTTTGCTTATTGCAAGTACCCTTCCGTTTTCATCCACTTGGGCAACTGCCGGATTCGATGATGTCCATAGC
Organism: Lachnospiraceae bacterium; assembly: GCA_009774345.1. Lineage (GTDB taxonomy): Bacteria > Bacillota > Clostridia > Lachnospirales > Lachnospiraceae > COE1. The sequence goes on from VSNR01000251.1 coordinate 4,438, forward strand.
ATGTTCTTATTTGTGGCATTTTCAGGATATACGGTCGTGGTAAGCGTAAGTACCTCCCCTGCCTTTAGCTCTGCGGAGGTTTGATTTAAATAGTGTCTGCTGATTAAGCAAATATTTGCAACTTCCAACTCTTACATCTGCTCCAGTTACACCAAAATCGG
>VSNR01000252.1 GCA_009774345.1 Lachnospiraceae bacterium
GCGATTTTCAAAGCGTTTAATATGAAAGTCCCGGTCCCCTCCTCGTTATAATTCAATGCGGAATTTAGGTTATAAAAGAAATGGATAAAAAGATGGATTCCGTAGGCGTAGGCATTGTGGAAATGTCGTATAACTGGCTGCGTTCATGGAACTGTGGGAAACCCTGTTTGCAGGATGTGGGAAAGTTGTATTTGCTTTTCCACAGGCTGTGAATGGGGTTTTCCATAGTTCCATAGCCAGTTATGCACATTTCCATGATGCAGATCTGAAAAATTTAATGAAGTTTTGATCATTTGAGCGGAATGGAGCGTTATTATATATATACGAACCTTTCAAAGAAAGGAGTTGATAATGTGTGAATATGGAAGAAATATATTCTGATGATGCGTTGGTAGAGCAGATAAGGCTCGGAGACGAAAAAGCGGCTGAGGAATTGATAAGACGTTATTATACATCTGTTTTACGTTATTGTAAAAGACAATGCTTCAATCTGGAGAAAGCGGAAGATTTAACGCAGGAAACTTTTTTGAAACTGTTTAAAAATTTGTCGGGATATAAAGAAAAAGGGAAATTTAAGGCATATTTATATACAATAGCAAATCATTTATGCATTGATGAAAGCCGGAAAATGAAAGAATGTTCCTTAGAAAATGAGGGAGAAATCAGAGATGAATGTGATGGGCTGCGCCGGATAGAGGATAAGTCAGAGATAGGTTATCTATTAAATGTTTTATCGCCAGAGCAAAGAGAAGCTGTTATTTTACGGTTTGGAGAGGAACTTTCGTTTTGGGAGATTGCAAAAGTAATGGGATGCAACATGAGAACGGCACAGAGCAGGGTTAGAAATGCATTGAAAATAATGAGGAAGGAGCAGGAAAATGAACGATAAAGAATTGAAACAGTATTTGAAACAGTGTTTGCAGCAGGAAACAGAACTTGATAAATTGCATAACAAAGAAGATATAAAGAAAATTGGTAATGCCAAACTGGAAGAAACTGTTAGACTATGTGTTGAAATTATGAGAGAACAGGAATTAACGAAAAAGTTGCAGGAAGAACCACGGATAGGGTTTGCCCGGTATTTGTCGGATATTTTTCGGTTTGAAGGAGTACCAATATTTGGTTTGCAAGCCATTACGTTATTCATTATGTGTGTGGTAATTTACACAGTGGCAGGAAATCCAAGTTATATTCCTGCATTTATGCCGCTGTTTGTATTGGCTATCTTGCCGGCTATGTTCAAATGTCAATATTATGGAATGAGTGAACTTGAAGCCGTTACAAGGGCTTCCAGTTCCCAGATTGTATTGGCAAAGCTGATTTTAGCCGGAGCTGCGAATCTTGTATGCATGACATATTTTATTTTTTTTGAGGCATATCTTCAAAACTCATTTAGGGAAATTGGAAAGATTGTTTTATACTGCATGGTGCCCTATTTAGTGTGTATGGTCAGTATGCTGCGTTTGATTCGATTGCGCAGAAAAGAAAATATGCAGATATGTACGGTTATAATACTTAGTTCCTGCGTTTGTTGGGGATTGTTGGCAAGAACTGTGCCGTGGCTATATGATACATCTGCTTTTGGTATATGGATCGTTGCATTTTTATTTTTTGCAGCGTTTTTCATAAAAGAAATTCATTTTATTATAACTATCAGAAAGGAAGGGAAAATGTATGGAATTATCACTTGACAGATTGACAAAGCATTATGGCAGCAAAATAGCCGTTGACCAGGTCAGTGCAACCTTAGAACCGGGGGTATATGGTCTTTTGGGAGCGAATGGTGCAGGAAAGACAACACTGATGCGAATGATGTGTGCTATTTTGGAATCGACTTCTGGGGAGGTGCTCTTAGATGGGAAAGATGTGATTTCTATGGGAGAAGATTATAGAAATGTATTAGGCTATCTTCCACAGGATTTTGGATATTATCCTAATTATACTGCTCTGGAATTTTTGATGTATGTTTCTGCCCTTAAGGGAATACCAAAGAAAATTGCTAAAAAGCGGGCGAGACAATTATTGGAGGAAGTAGGATTAAGTCATGTGGCTGATAAGAAAGTAAAGACTTTTTCAGGCGGCATGAAACAGAGAGTCGGAATTGCACAGGCGTTACTGAACAATCCGGACATCTTGATATTAGATGAGCCAACAGCCGGATTAGACCCAAAAGAAAGAGTGCGGTTTCGTAATCTGCTATCTGACTATGCCGGGGATAAAATTGTTATTTTGTCAACACATATCGTTTCTGATATTGAAGCAATAGCGGATGAAGTTCTGCTTATGAAGCAAGGGAAAATCGTATTACATGGTACTGTACCAGAACTGGTTCAGAAGGCAGAAGGAAAAGTATGGGAACTGGAAGTATCTTCAGCAGAAGCAAAAAAATGGCAGACAAAATCAACAGTTGCAAATTTAAGGCATGAGGGAAAACAGGTGGTACTTCGTATTATTTCAGACGACAAGCCGAGTGAGGAAGCTGTTTTGTGCGAAGCCACATTAGAAGATTTATATTTATATTATTTTCCAACAGAGGAAGGAGTGCATCAATAATGGAATTATTTTTGTTAGAGCATAAAAAGCTATGGCGTAAAACGAGTACCAAAATAAGCGTGTTTCTATGTTTTCTATATCTTGTAGTTTTTGGAAGCATACTTTCGTTTCAATGGTTCAGTTTTGGAAGTTCTGATGACTATACAAGTGCTTTTGGAAATAACTTTGATGGGTATGACATGATAAGGAAAAGTCAGGAATATTCCCTTATGTTTGGCGGGGAACTGACGGATCAGAGCCTGCAGAAGATGGTTGGTGATTATCAGGATATTGGAGCTGCCGGTGTTGACAGGGAATTGGAAAAGACGGATATGCATATCATTAATAGCTGGTTAGGAACCTTATATCCGGAACTTTTGGACACAGGGAGCTATAAGACAATGATGAACTATGTGGAACTGGAAAAATTAACAGGATTTTATGAAAGAAGGCAAAATATCATTGAAGACTTCCTGGAAAACAATGGTCAAAACGGGGATGAAAAAGAATATCTTTTGCAGATAAATGCAAAGGTAAAAGAGCCGTTTCGATACGAATGGACAGAAGGCTGGTCAAATCTTCTTGGAAGTATAGTTCCAGATATGGGTGTTGTAATGGCACTGTTCCTTGCGATTGTTTTGTCATCATTATTTGCGGGAGAATGGTACAATAATACAAGTTCACTGCTTTTAACGACAAAAAATGGATGGAAAAAAATTGCTTTTGCAAAAATAGGTGTAGGTTTGTCCTTTACGGCAGAATTTTTTGCAATTCTAACCGTAGGAAACCTTGTGTCACAGATTTTCTTTTTGGGCACTGCCGGATGGGATATGCCGATCCAGACAATCAAACTGATTGCCATTGCACCTATGAATATGCTACAGGCAGAAATTTATGAATATGCATTTGTTTTTTTAGGGGTAATCGGATTTGCGGGAGTGGTCATGTTTATATCAGCCAAAACGAGGAGTAATGTATTGGCTTTATTGTTCAGTCTGGCAGTTGTATATGGACCGATGATGATTGCTGAGTATCTGCCGTATGGAGTGCAGAAGGCATTGGACTTAATTCCCTTAGTGGGAAGTGGAGCTGATATTTTCCGTACAAATACATTTTGCGTTTTTGGTAAATATGTGTGGTCACCATATTTGCTGATTGCTGTTCCAGTTTTGGTCGGTGTTTTATGCCTGCCGTTTGCGGTTAAAAGTTGGTCAAGACGGTTGAGGGTTTGATAGAAAATGGTCAAAAAGAGAAATTCAAGAAAAAATACCAGAAGAAAATGCTGGAAAGTGATTCCAATTCTGTTTTTGATATATTTTTCAATTGGCGTAATACAAAACAGGGATTCTATACTTCCCTTTTTCTTAGAGCGCATTGGGGTGAACGATGATTCACATAGCATTCCTGTTTCAGAAGAATGGAATTTAATTGTGGTAAATCGTTGGAATGAGATACCGGAGGATTTTTCCATATCATTAACAGAGTTGTCAAACGGTCAAAGTGTAGACAGCAGGATTTATCCATATTTGCAGGAAATGTTTGATGCAGCAAGAGAAGATAACATATATCCTATCGTTCGGGAAGGGTATCGGACAACAGAAGAACAAGGAGAAATATTCAATGAAAAAGTACAAGCTTATATAAATGAGGGATATTCCAAAGCAAGAGCTGAAAAGACAGCAAAAGAGTGGGCTGCGGTTCCGGGAACAAGTGAACATCAACTTGGTATAGCGGTTGATATCAATGCTGACAAAACTCAATCTACGAATGATGAAGTATATGTATGGCTTGCTGAAAATGCATATCGTTATGGATTCATACTCCGTTATCCGCAAGGTAAGGAACAAATTACGGGGACAAACTATGAGCCGTGGCATTATAGGTATGTTGGTGTGGAAAATGCAAAGATAATTTATGAACAGCAAATTTGTTTGGAAGAATATATTGAAAGAACAGAATAGCAACCTGAATCCGTGAGCTTAGCCTCAAATTAAAACCGGACGAAATTATCCGGTAAAAATGTGGGGTAAGACATTGCT
>VSNR01000253.1 GCA_009774345.1 Lachnospiraceae bacterium
TCTAACATACATCAAAAAGAGGTAAGATAACACCCTCTGCAAAAAAGGTATCGTTATCTTACCTCAACAAAATTCGTACCGGAATAACCGTCATCCAGAAACTCCCTTATGTTCATCTGTCTCAGCTCAGGCTTCGATTCAATATAGCTGTGTATCAGCTGCCGCTGTGCGCTGATGCTGGTGCTTTCATCCTTCAGGACATTATGCCTCAAGTCAAAATCTTCATCGGATACCCTCAGATAGCAGGCAAGGATGTTGTCATTGCTTTTCATTGTAACACCCCGCTTTCCCGGAATTTGAGTATAGGTTCTATTTCATCCCGATATTTGAAGACAACTTCAAGTGTTTTAGAATCGTAGACATAAATTTTGTCAACCAACCTATGTAAAAGATCCTTTGTCAAGAAATCGCCTTCATAGAATTCCAATAGAAGCCGGATGTATGGGTTATGTGGGGAAAAGCGTATTTTCAAGCGTTCAAGGGTGGATTTCAATTCTGTCAGACGGCTTTCTGATGAAAGCCTTTCCAGTCTGTATTCTTCCTTTTGAACAAGATATTTTTCACGGGTAAGCAGTCCTTCCGAGTAATGCAGGTATAAATCTGACTGCATAGAAGTAAGTTCTTTGTGCCTTGTAGCAAGTTCATTGATTTGCTTTTCCAAGTCCTCCTTTCTGCTAAGAAATGTCTGATGTTCCTGTACCGTGTCAAGGTAATCATTCAGTTCCAAAGCCAATTCCATCTGCTTTTTCAGGATGCAGACAAGGGTTTCCCGTATCTGTTCCTCCTTGATGGTAACGATTGAACATTTTGAGTAGTCCGCATCCCTTTGTGAAATAGTGGTATAACGGTACTTCATGCCATGCTTTTCATAATAGTTTCGTGTCCGATACATCTTGAGCCCTGTGTTCCCGCTGTAAACCAGTCCGGCAAAAATATCATCCGGCGAATCAATATCCGAATGACAGTGACGGCTTGCCCTGTTTTTTTCCAGCTCCTGCATACAGATACGCTGGACCTCAAAGAATAATTCACGGCTTATGATAGCCTCATGGGTATTTTCCGTTATTACCCAGTCCTCATAGGGGATACTCCTGCTTTTCGTAAGGTTTTTAGAGAGGTTTTTCCTCTTTTTCCCCATTGCCAGATCCCCGGTGTAAGTACGGTTGCTTAGGATGACTTTGACGGTAATGCCCTGCCAGATGCTGTTTTCGTAACGAGGAGCTTTTACAGCGCCTGCCAGAAACTGATAACGCATCGGTGCTGCAATATTGCTTTCATTCAAGAGCCGGGCAATTTGAAAATTTCCCATACCTTCAAGTTTCCATTGAAAAATCTGCCGTACTGTAGGCGCTGTTTCCTGATTGACAATCAGGTGGTGTGGGTCAGCCGGATCTTTGCAGTAGCCATAAGGCGGCACATTCCCGTAATATAATCCGTTTTTCCGCTGGATTTCTTTTGCAGTAAATATCTTGCGGGAGATGTCTTTTGCATAGGCTTCATTCACGATGCCTTTGATCATGGTGTCTAACGGCTGAAGGGCACTGCTTTCTAACTGCTGTGAGTCATAGTTGTCATTGACCGCTATGAAGCGGACCTTTAAGACGGGAAACACCATTTCAAGATAATTTCCGGTTTCTATGTAGTTCCTTCCAAACCGTGACAAATCTTTTACCACGATACATGAGATCCGTTTCTTTTTTACATCCTCCATTAAACGGTTCCATTCCGGCCGGTCAAAGTTTGTTCCGCTTTCCCCATTGTCGGAGTAAATATCTACAATTTTTAAGTCATTTTGTTTTTGGACAAAGCTTAACAGCAAGTCTCTTTGGTTATTCAGCTTTTCGCCCTTTGCAGCTTCTTCACCGGATATGCGCAGGTATAAACCAGTAGGTAGCAGATTGGATGAGCCTTCCAAACTGTAAGAAGCACCATTAGAATCCATAACGGCTGTATCTGCAATTCTGCCTTTTCTTTTATGTGGCATCCGTCTACACCTCCCTTGAAAAGTGCGAAGAGAATTTCTAAGTCTGCAAAAGACACAGACTAAGAAATTCTAAAACTTCACACACTTATTAAAAACAGTGTCTGGCAGGAAATGCAGCAGCTTTTCAAACTCATCAGGGAACCGGAAAACAATATGTATCCGGTTTTTAGGATAAATGTATATTTTTTTTATCATAGATACCAGCATTTTGCGGTTGAGAGCAGGAGATTCCAAATATTTGCGGAACTCATCTATACAAGATGTATCAGCCGTGAATGGGGCAGTCAGTCCACTCTGCTGTGCAGCCATGTTATCCAATGCCTCGGACAGTTCATTGATCTGCGTCTGATAGGATTCCTTTAAGTCCAGGTATTCCTCTTTGTTTAACAAGCCTTCATGGTAATCCTCATAAAGAGAGGCAAGGAGCTGCCGGTATTTTTGCAAAGCAGTTTCTGCATGTTCGATTTCCTGCGTCAAGGTCTTTACTTCGGCTTGCTGGTTGGGGATGTTTTCCAGATGGGAAAGCATTTGCTCCATGTCAGTCAGGTCGTTTATGTATTGGCGTAACGTATTTAACACGGTTTGCTCCAGATAGGACTCATTGATGCAGAATCCTTTGCAGCAGGTAGTGTGGTTGGAAAGATAACAGCCATAATAGAAATAGCTTTTGTTTTTCTTTACTGTTTGCTTGCGGTTGCAGCTTTGGTGGCAGTTGCCGCAGTATACAATGCCTGAGAAGGGATAAATGGTTTCCTGGCCGACAGATTGGTGTGTATCTGTATCCAATATGCTTTGAACCAGGTCAAAATCCTTTCGGTTGATGACGGCTTCGTGGGCATTTTCCTTGCGGAACCAGTCTTTCTGCGGTCTGGCAACAGGTTTGCGGATTTTGTAATTAGGCCGGTATGTCTTTCCCTGAAGCAGTGTACCAGTATAGATTTCATTCTCAAGGATGCGTCTGACTGTAGCACCATACCACTTTGGCGTACTGTATACCTGAAAAGCAGTTTTTGCACGGCTTCCGCTCTCCTGTTTGTACCTGATAGGCGTGGGCACCTTCATCTGGTTTAATAAAGCAGCAATTTGCAGGTTGCTCTGTCCCTCAATTTTTTTTGCAAAAATGAGCCTGACAATATTGGCTGCAGGCTCATCTATGGCAAGCTTCGTCTTGTCCGTCTCCAAACGCTTGTACCCATAGGGAACAGCGGGGCTTACAAAATCACCCTGCCTGCGCTTCACATCCAGATTGGAGCGCACCTTTACGGATATATCCCGGCTATAAGCGTCATTGATTAAATTCTTAAACGGCAGAAGGAGCTGGTCGGAAGATGAGTTGTTGTACAAGCTGTCATAATTATCATTGATCGCAATGAACCGGATGCCAAGAGCCGGGAAGATTCGTTCTATATAACGCCCGACTTCTATGTAATTGCGCCCAAACCGTGACAAGTCCTTTACAACGATACAGTTGATTTGTCCGTTTTTGATTCCTTCAAGCATTTCCTGAAAACCAGGACGGTTGAAATTTACCCCTGTATATCCGTCATCGGAATAGTGTTTCACCAGACGTAATTCAGGGTGGCTTTCGGCATAGTGCTGAATTAGGGCTTTTTGGTTATTGATGCTGTCGCTTTCTTCTTTATCACCATCCTCCTTTGAAAGACGGGTGTAATCTGCCGCCATCCATTCTTTTCGTTCGTCATTTATATTCATAATCATTCATCCTTTCTAAAACAAATTCAGAATAACCTAAAAATATAAATGCACCTTGCTTCCTATGTGAGATATAGAAATTCTTAGGCAGCGTTTTTTGATGCCTTAGAATTTCTTCTCACATTTATATCATATATAAAAAAGGCGCAAAAGCAAGGATTTCAGATTATTCGTTATGAGACAGGGAACTAAAATAATCCTGAAGCAGTTCTTGAAAAGATCCGCCTTCGCTGCAAAAAGAAACTTTGACAACAGTATTTTTACAACGGAAACAATACGGGTTTCTTATATCCCTGATAAATGTTTGTATTCTGTCAGTCTTTTTCATGGTGGTGTCTATTTTGACATCGCTGATGTCAACTAGATTTTGGATGTCAACTGCCTGAATATCTTCTTGGCATATAAGGTGAGATGGTTGCTTATCCATATTTCCTCCATCTGTATATTCAATATAATCTATGCTTGTTAATAGTTGTCCTATTCTAAATTTACACATACCTCCCCCCACCGTTTCCTGCGCCCTTCCCGGCCGCGTTGGCTGGCTGCACTGTGTGCAATTCAATAATGGGCGCTATTATGCCCTTTGCAGAGCAGAGGATACCCTATATGCGGGATAAGATGGTGGATGACCGTTTCTTCATCCTGACGCTGTTCGCGGTGGCGATGGAGGCGGAGAAGCAGATGCTCAATGCGCAGGACACCATCCTTCAGGCAGTGCTGCCGGTGGGGCTGCCCCCGAAGCATTACGGCGCACTGTACCGGAAGTTTGAAGTGGTATACTAAAACTGGACACGGAGGGGGTAGAAATTAGACAGGATACATGGTAAGATTTTACACTGTC
>VSNR01000254.1 GCA_009774345.1 Lachnospiraceae bacterium
GCGGCTTTCAGGGAGAAAAAAACAAAAAGGGATAGCATTGCGGCAGTGCTGTTTATCCTTGCCAATATAGGGATTGGGATGATTCCGTTTGCCGGATGGGTGCGGTATGGCGTTTTCACTTTTGCAATAATGGGTTATGCGGGGATACGTTATAAGAAACAGATTGGAAAAGCTGTATTTGTGATGCTCGCTTTTTATAACCTTCATTGCTTGAGTTTCCTCATTGCAAACAGCATCTACATGAAGATAATGAGCGTGATGATGAAAAGTATTGATTTTTTGCAGTATTGTTATCAGCAGGAAGTGAATCGTTGCATGGCAGTTGGGATGTCTTGCCTAATGAATTTTTATTTCGTATTATTTTTTACAATGACGCTTATTTTGTACAGATTTATGAAGGATGTAACCGTAATGACATGGCAGGATGTTATTTTGCTCTCTATCCTGAATTTTGTCGGGAGCATGATTACAAGAATCATCAGCGGGATGATTACTGTAAAGATAGAGGACGAGTTTTTCATTTTATTTGATGAAAAGCCGAATTTGCTTTGGGAAGTTCCAATGATAGCAGTGCTTATTTTTATAGGGGAAGTTGCATTGATTTATTTTTGGCAGAGATACTGTATCCTGTTTGCCGAGAGACAGAAACATTTTATGGAGGAACAACAGGTCAAGGCCATGAAGATGCGTCTGGAGGAAGCGGAGAATTTTTATGGAAGCATCCGCAAAGTGCGGCATGAGATGAAGAACCATATGACGAATATCAAAGGGTTGGCAGGAGCCGGGGAGTATGGAGAAATAGAGGATTATATACGGCGGATGGATGAGACCATGCAAGAGCTGGAATATAAGTATGTGACGGGAAATGCGGTTACGGATGTTATCATAAATGACAAGTGGCGCAGGGCGGAAAAGGCAGGAATTCGGTTTGATGCAGATTTTCGGTACGGAGGGGAAATCCCGGCATTTGATTTAGGGATTATCCTAAACAATCTTCTGGATAATGCCATAGAAGCCTGTGAGAAGCAGGAATCGGGGAAAGGTTTCATACGTCTTATGCTGAAACGGAAAAAGCAGTTTTTATTGCTGGAGGTTGAGAATAGCTTTGACGGGACTGCATCTGTGCAGACGGACGGAGGTCTGTCTCTTCCGACAACGAAACAGAGTACCCTGCCGGGGATTATCACGGAACATGGGATTGGGCTGGAGAACGTGCGTGATGTGGCAGAGAGGTATTTTGGCGGTGTAAGTATAAAAGTGAAGGGGGAGGTGTTCCATGTGACAGTCATGCTGCAGCAGGGGGAGGTGGGGGAAGATAGGTAAACGGCTATATATTGAGACTTAAAAATAGATTAATGGAGGACAAAGACTATGGCAATGGAAATTACAAACAATTACAATAACTATGCGGCAAATTACGCTGATACTACGAAAAAATCTGGTAGTAATGCGACAACGGAGATAAAGACAAGCAGCAAAGGCAAGGTACAGGAATACTATGACCAATTATGTAAGAAATTTCCGCAGATAAATATTAATTCGAGTAGGGGCATTGGAGATGGCGGTAAAAATAATATCGTTTTGAATCTCTCCAATGACTGTTTGAAAAAAATGGCAAGTGATCCGGACTTTGCAAGAAAAATCGAAAATGACATAGCGGGCATACCAGCAGCGCATGAGCAGATGTTTGCTAAGGCAAAAAGTGATGGTATTGAGATACAAGGGTTTGCTGTGAGGATCAATGCAGACGGAAGTATGCAATGTTTCTGTAGCGGTTCAACAAGAACCAGCGGCTCAAAACAAAGTACATCCATACTGAATACGGAAAAAAGACAGAAAGAAAGATTAGAAAAAGAGCGTGAGGAGAGAAAAAATTTAGAAGAAAAAGCAGCGAAACGGCGGGCAGAAAGAAAAGAGCAGATGGATAAACTGACGGAAGAGGGAGAAGCAGAATCATTCACGATATCTGCCACTGGTATGGATATGAAAAGCGTCACGCAGGACCTCATAGCAGCGGTTTCTAGTACATCAGTGCCTACAGGGGTAAGTTTTGATATAAAGGCGTAAGAAATATTTTGCAGCAGACTGTTTAGGCATATTGCAAGGGAGCGGATGTGGCTCTGACCGACAGATGGGCCGCTGTATCAAAGATGGAGGGTATTTGAAAATGAGTGTGAATGGAATTGGAAGTAATTATTGTTATATGGGAGCTGTTGCAAATCATGTGCAGGAAAAGGTATCTGAAACAAATGCAGGCAGAAAAGTGATGGAGCAGCCAGTTAATCTCTCTATTTCTGATGAGGGGCGAAATATGTTGCGGGAAATGGTAAACAAATTTGAGCCTGATTCGGATTATGTCAATGCAAGGGGGCTGACAATACAAAATACAAATGAGGTAGCATGGGAACATTATACGGCAATGAGGGGAATCAGCAGCCAGACATTAAAAGACGGAAACTATAATGTGGAAGATGTAATGAAATCAATCATGGATACATATGAGGCCCGTTATAATGAAATCGTAAAAAAACATGAAAATGGAGGCCGTGAAGTTTCTTATGAACTTACGGGGAAAAGGTCGCTGACGCTTGAAGAAGATTTGGCTGGACTGGATGAGGCTTTTAAGATGCGTCTGGCAAACCTGGAAGGATATATTACCTGCCAGCAGACAAACAAAGCCTTTGAAAATCCGGATAGTTCATGGTTTTTCAATAGAAACGGTTCCCAAAATGAAGGAAAAACACAAGACAGGATTCAGATTTTCGACACAGAATATCGGGATTCGGCAGTATCAATAATGGAGCAGACAAGAGAAAAGTTTTTGGCGGCGTTCAAGAGTTTTGGTTACAAAAAAGGAGCAGCGATAGGCATATTTGCAGATGTGCTAAATGAGAATGTAAGGTTTGCGGCGGATACACAAAAACTTTTCAGGTAGATTGAGGTGGAGATAATTCTAAGGTTCCATATCTCCAATAAGACGCAGAGGGTAATTATTCTGGCAGATCGGGGAATTATGGAGTGGGGGAGGTGTTGGTCATGGCATTTGACCGGGGAAGTTAGGAGAAATGCGTTTATGAGGCAATGAACCGCTCGGACTTATTACAAGGGAGCGGATGCGGCTCTGAACGACAGAGAGCTGTTACATAAAAAGAAATCGGAGGACATGAAAAATGCGTGTCAGCAGAATATCGGCATTACTTATTACGGCAATGATGATTCCTGCAATCAGTGGATGCACCACACAGGGAAGCCCCGCCCCGGATGCCGTGCATCAGATTGAGGATGACGGCTCGGCGGTCTATGATGATGACCCGATAGCGGTGGAGCCGCAGCTTGACGAAGATGAGCTGGACGGGGATTCGGATGATGCCAACGTGCAGGAGGAGATCATTTCGGCGGAACCGCATAAAGGGAGTGCGGATTGAAAAGGTATATTCTCTGGACAGTAATGCCCGGTGAATAAATATTGTAGTAATTTTAGTGAAAGGGGGTGTTTGTCATGAAGTTTGACAGGGGAGGCTAGGGGGATGTCTGCATGATGGGATGAACTGCTCGGACTTATCATGAGAGAGCAGAGGCGGCTCTGAACGACCGAGGGGCTGCCATAAAAATAATTGATGACAATGGAGGATTTGAAAAATGAGCGTAAATGGAATAGGACAAAATTATTATCAGAACAATGTATCAGCAAATAAGTACAACAGGAGCAGGGCCGGACAGTTCTGCCCGCAGAAACAGGCGGCAGAGGCACCCGTTCCCGCAGGTACAAGGCAGAATGCCAATGTGCAGGATATATACGATTCACTTAAATCAACGAATCCGTTAATGGGGCAGGATGAAAACACCGTTTCAAACGACAGCGGACTGACTACATGGTACAAAGGAAAGACATTGGAAGAATGGGCGTTGACAGCACCAAAATATACTGATCCGGCAACGGGCCTCTCATGGTATGTTATAGATGACAAACAGCCATATATGGCAGGAGAAGATGCCGAAAAATTTTTGGAAATGTGTAGGGAAACGGGAGAGTTTCCGCTGAAGAAATTTGCGGAAATGGTTGGAACGATACAGCACCTTGACGATAATACGACTGCTTACATAGCCGATAACGGCACGGTGATTAAATCAAAGGACGGGAAGGAACTGGAGATTGACACTTCATCCATGACTTACGACATGATCATGAATATGTTCAAGAATCTGCCTAAAAATGGGAATTACTTTGATAACTCATACTGGCAGGAGAATATCCGGAAGGCTATGTTTTCTGTAGAACAGTGAGGTTTTACATATTCAGACTGGCACAGCGAAGCTGGGGGCGGAAGCATATCGCCCCCAGCCATAATACTGAATAAGTGGCAATAATGGAGGATTTGAAAAATGAATGTAAATGGAATAGGGGCAGCAGGATATCCGGCGTGGCAGGGAGCGAGAAAGGCAGAAGGCAGTACGAAGGACGGTTTCGGGGCAAATGTGAAATCAACAGGAAACGTAGT
>VSNR01000255.1 GCA_009774345.1 Lachnospiraceae bacterium
AAAAACCGTTTTCAGATACCCAAGGTGGCATAGCTTCCAATGATATGCCTGTTTTTAGTATGCGAAGTATGAGTAATCTTTATAACTGTCCTTCTGATAATGAAGCCATTCCTCACGGTCTTTTAATTGCGGCTGTTCTGTGCTGTATTCGCTTACAATAATTCTGTTTGTAGGGATATATACTGCCGGATCGCCTGACTGCCCTAAGATAAACTGCTCCATCTGCCTGTTTGCAAATATTTGGTCAAGCGCCTTTAACAGTGTGGTCTTTCCGCTATTATTGTAGCCATATATAATAGAAACATCGCTGTTGATCTCTACTTTCTGTTTTTTTATCACTCCCGTTTCTGGAATCTGAATATCCATTGTTTCGATATCTCCTTTGTTTGATTTTAACCCTAAAACGGCAGACTTGCGCCTGCCGCTGTGTGCTTCATTCTTCTGCTTTTTCATTCTTCGCCTTGGGTTTATACTGTTCTTCGCCGGACTCAATATACAACACAAAATCATTGATTTCCTTTTCAGTCCACCCAGCAGCTCTCAAACCTAATAATAATCTGGCAACTTCTGTCATATTCATAAATATACCTCCTCGTTATCAAAATTCTTATTCTATCCTCTTAAAATCCGACGCCGGATGCTTGCACCATGGGCACACGAAATCTTCGGGAAGAACCTCTCCTTCATAGACATATCCACACACGGTACAGATAAATCCTTTTTTCTTCTCCGCCGCGGCAGGCGCTGTCTTGATATTATTTTGATAAAAACTATAGGTGACAGATGCATCCTCTGAGAGCACTGCGCCGTCTGTCACATCTGCGAGAAACAAAGTATGCGTGCCAAGGTCTGTCGCTGAGACGACCTTGGCAGAAAGATATGCATTTGTCTCCTCAGCAATATAGATGATGCCGTTCTGTGCGCGGCTGTAGGTGACCGCCTCTGTCTTGTCAACGTTTGCACCGCTCTGGAAGCCCCAGTGTTTGTAGGTCTCGAATTTGGACTTCTCTGTCAGAATCGACACGTTAAACACCCCTGTGCGCACGATCATGTCATGCGTATAATTTTTCTTGTTTACTGCCACCACGATGCGGTTTGGCTCGGTTGTCACCTGTGAGACGGTGTTGACGATACAGCCGTTGTCCTTGTCACCTTCTTTTGCCGTCAGGATAAATAAACCATAGGTTAGATTGTACATTGCTTTTTTGTCCATGTTACCACACTCCTTTTTTTCTAAATTATAACATGAAGCAGGATGGATTGTATAGCAAAAAACTCCTAAATCCAGCATGTTTGTGAAATGCTGCACAAAGGAGTTTTTATCATAAATCATTGACGTTGTGTGATCACCTTGTCCACCAGCCCAAATTGTAGCGCTTCCTCCGCGGACAGATAGTTGTCGCGCTCCGTGGCACGGGCGATTTCATCGATGGATCTTCCTGTATTTTCAGCGAGAATGCGGTTTAGCCGCTGTTTGCTCTGCTGCATGTGGTCGGACATGATCTTGATGTCGGTTGCCTGCCCTTGAATGCCATTTCCATGTACCGCGGGCTGGTGTATCATGATCTCTGCATTGGAGAGCGCAAAGCGCTTGCCCTTTGTCCCGCCTGCGAGCAGAAAGGCGCCAAAGCTCGCCGCAAGCCCTACGCAGATCGTAGACACATCACATTTGATATACTGCATGGTATCATAGATCGCAAAACCTGCCGTGACAGAACCGCCGGGACTGTTGATATAGAGCTGGATATCTTTCTCTGGATCTTCTCCTTCGAGATGGAGGAGCTGTGCCACGACCAGACTCGCAGAGGTATCACTGACTTCTTCTCCGAGAAAAATAATGCGGTCTGACAGCAGGCGCGAGAATATGTCATAACTGCGCTCGCCTCTGCTGGTCTGCTCTATCACATATGGTATCATACTCATGCTGCCATCCTGCCCCCTTTCTGGTAAATGCAGTCTGTCAATACGCCATTTCTGCGGTACGTCTGCGGTGTGCAGTGATACCGTCTGCCAAAGGCGAGCGTAAATGCCTGCTGTGAATTATACCGCGCCTCATAGGCAATCTCAACAATGGGTTTGCCGCTTTCGACAAGTTTCCTTGCTGCCTGTGCGAGCCGCTGTCCCTGAATATATTTATAGATCGTGCTGCCTGTCTTTTCTGCAAAAGTCCGTGCCATATAAAATTTCGAATAATGAAGTTCCTTTGCGATCTTGTCTAACGGCAGATCTTCTTCTATATGCTCATTAATATAGGAAACGATACTTTTTATCATCGGATCCCTGATAAATTCATCCTTCATGGGCGCTTTCCTCTCTCCTGTCTATTTTTTGCAGTTCCTTAATCTATGAGATAGTATAGCACAGCTTTGGCGGTTCGTCTTAATAGATCTTGCGGTGTTTGCATATCCTTTTTACAGTAAGACCTTTCAAGTCACCGCATCTTGTGATATGATAGTTGTATACCAGAGCGTGCAAAACATTCCATAGGAGGTATGCGACATGACCATGGCACAATTTTCAAGAGATGATATCCTGCTGTACCGCGGGCTCGAACAGGGGCTTGAGCGTGGAATACGTAGTTTTATCCTTGATAAAATCGAGGACGGCGTGCCAGAACACGTGATTATTCAAAAGCTGCAAAAACATTTCATGCTTGACGAAGAGACGGCAAGGCAGTATTGCAAAACCTATGCAAAATCAGATTTATAAAAGTAGGTTTTTTATTTGATATACAGTTTACAGCTAAATCCGCTTTCTGGATTGTTGCAAAAGGACACCTGCCAGTGATGAAAAGAGGCAATCTGCCACACGAGCCGCACGCCAAGCCCGTGTTCTGGCAGCCTGTCTGAATGGCGCGCCAGCCGAAACGCCCTAAGCTGCCTGCGGCTCACACCGCAGCCGTTGTCTGATACTTCCAGTACCGTTTTATGCAAAAGGCACCGCCGTTTTTGTGTCAGGCTGATTTTGATGGTACAGCCCTGCGGATTGTGGCTGATCGCGTTGTTCATCAGATTTTCTATCAGGCGCTTTATCAGTTCTTTGTCGCCGCTGACATACAACGACTCGAGTGACTCCTCAATACAGACATCAATGTCATATTTCTCATCAAAATCGCGGTTGAGCACCTCACAGATGGATGCGCGGAGCACCGCTGGCAGCAGTACCTTCTCCCTGTGCCAGACACCCATTCCGTAGGCAAGCTTATTGGAAGTATTGAGATTCGTGACAAGAGTTCTGATGCGGATAGCCTGCTGCTCAATCCGCTGCGCCCTCACTGTGACCGCTTCTGCTTCCATGGCGTCTGTCCTCAGGTGCGCCAGCTCGTCTGCGTAGCCAATGACCAGCGCCAGCGGGGTGCGGATATCGTGTGATACGCCTGCAATCCAAGAGGTGCGCTGCATCTCACGTCTGTGTGCATCACGCCTTATGAGTACGACTGGCACTATAAGCGCCAGCACCACATTTGCCAGAAACAGCAGAGGCAGTATCCTCAATAGCAGTTCTATTGTTTCTATCCGAAAAGAAAACTGATATTTCCATACAGACTGCCGCGGGAGGCCCACCACCAGCACCCCATCCTCCACAATGCGTGTAAATACAGGATAATCTTTGAGATAAAAACGCACAAACTGGACAATCTGGCGCACTGTATACCGAAGCGGAAGTTCATCTGGCAAATGATAGCTCCACACCACTTTTCCTGCATCATCCATCAGGAATGCAAAGCCCTCAAACCGGTCAACAATGTCCATTCCTTCCACCGACAAGCTGTAGTGCACCTGAGCATTCTCCCCCACCGTCCGTTCAAACTGTTCAGAAATCTGCTCCAACGGCAGTGCTGTGATTCCTTTATCTGTCTGTGCAACCATCAGTACCAGCACACATACATCCGCAAAAAGCAGCACTGTAATCACCATCGCTGTCATCAACAGTATTTTAACAAATTTCTCTACCTTTCTCATCTCGCTCTTTTCATCCCACTCTTTTTAATAAACTACCGATCTGTCTCCTCCAAAAGCCTACTTTAACTTATAGCCCAATCCCCGAACTGTCAGCAAATGCTCCGGCTTCGAGGGCGTTTCTTCTAACTTTTCCCGCAGATGCCGTATATGCACCATGAGCGAATTTTCGTAGCCATAGCTTCCATCAGGCCATAACGTGTCACACAATACATTCATCGACAGAATGCGTCCTCTGTTTTCGCACAGCTTTTTCAGCAGCACATACTCCTTTGCGGTGAGCATATAACTTTCGCCCTCTGTGCAGATCGTCCCCGCTCCCCAGTCCACAAGCGCGGAACCTATCCTGTCCGTTCCTGCCTCGTCATCCAGATGATAGGTTCTCCTGAGCACTGCCTTCACACGCAGCAGCAGTTCCTCCGGCAGAAACGGCTTTGTCCTGAATCCGTGAGCCTTGCTCTAAATTATTTTCACAATGCCACATAATTCCAGTACTTGTAGCATGTTTTATAGC
>VSNR01000256.1 GCA_009774345.1 Lachnospiraceae bacterium
TTATTATACAAACAATATCATCCGCCAATGCAAAAATATAGCAGATTCAACATGATCAGTGACATCTATTTATGTATATGCGCCGGAGAATGGAATATGTTCTTGCAGGAAATATAAAAATTTGTTACAGTAGTGGGTATGAGTTACTGTTCACAGATCAGGAGGCATAGAAGCATGAAGCGATTCCGCAAGAAATATATCATAAGACTCACGGCTGTTGTGATGGCGGCAGTCTGTTTGGCCACAGGATGCAAAATTAAATTAAATGAACAGGCGCGCACCAAATTTGTGCTGACAAAAGGTTTTGACAAGGACGAAGTATTCCGCATTGATAAGACCTCCTGCCGGCTGCCGGAGATTATGGTCTATCTTACCAATACGAAGAACCAGTATGAGCAGGCGCTTGGCAGCCAGATCTGGCAGACTTCCTACAAGGGGGAAACACTGGAAGAGAATTTAAAGGAGACGGTGCTTGCGCGGATTGCACGCATCAAGGCGATGAATCTCTTGGCGGCAAAATATGAGATGACACTCTCCGAGGAGGAGCTTGGCAATGCCAAGACGGCGGCAAAGCAGTATTATGAATCGTTAAACGACAGGGAGCGGGAGCTTTTGAAGGTAGATGAAAAACTGCTGTGCGCCATGTACGAGGAGTACGCGCTCTCAGGAAAAGTGTACGATTATCTCATCGCGGACATTAACCCTGAGATCAGTGACGATGAGGCGAGAACGATTACAGTACAGCATGTGCTGATCAAAACATATACAAAGAATGAGGCGGGGGAGTACGTTCCTTATTCGGAGGAGGCAAAGAAGGAGGCATACCAGAGGGCGCGCGAGGTACTCAGGAAGGCAAAGGCAGGAGAGGAGTTTGCCGGGCTGGCTGCGACCTACAGTGAGGACAGCAACTCGACCTATTCCTTTGGGAAAGGGACGATGGATGCGGCGTTTGAGGAGGCGGCATTTAACCTCGGCACAGATGAGATCAGCGGCATTGTGGAGACACAACACGGCTATCACATCATCAAATGCATCAGTACGTTTGACAGGGACGAGACAGACAGGAACAAAGTAAAGATTGTAGAACAGCGCAGGAAAGAGGTATTTAATGAGGAGTATTCAGGTTTTGTGGAGGGACTGACCAGAAGCCTGAATGAGAAGCTGTGGGCATCGGTGGGATTTATCGAGGACGAGCAGGTGACGACGAGCAGTTTTTTTGATGTGTATCACGAAGTATTTCCGTAATCGGGAACATATTCTAAAGGAAATATAAACAAAGTCTTAATTATTAGCACTCAGATAGGTTGAGTGCTAATTTTTGCTTGACTTTTGCATTTTGGGGTATTAAACTATCTAACAGACAGGGCAATAACCTTGATATAAACGAGAAAGGAATGTGATTTTATGGCAGAGAAGCGTGGAAGCTTGTCCATCAACAGCGAAAATATTTTTCCAATTATTAAAAAGTGGTTGTATTCAGACCACGATATCTTTTACAGGGAGCTGATCTCCAATGGCTGTGACGCCATCACCAAATTAAAAAAACTTGAGATGATGGGAGAGTATGAGTATCCGGCAGATGTGAAGAAGGATATTCATATCGTTGTCAATCCAGAGCAGAAGACACTCAAGTTTATTGATACCGGACTTGGCATGACCGCGGACGAGGTGGAGGAGTACATCAACCAGATCGCTTTTTCCGGTGCGACAGATTTCATCGAGAAATACAAAGACAAGACAAATGACGATCAGATCATTGGCCATTTCGGACTTGGTTTTTATTCTGCATTTATGGTGGCAGATGCGGTGCATATTGATACACTCTCTTATAAAAAGGATGCAGCGCCCGTACACTGGGAGTGCGACGGCGGCACAGAGTTTTCTATGACAGACGGAGACAGAACCGCAGTTGGTACAGAGATTACACTGTTTCTCAACGAGGACTGTCTTGAGTTCTGCAATGAGTACAAGGCAAGAGAGGTCATCAAAAAATACTGCTCCTTCATGCCGTATGAGATTTATCTTGAGAAGGCAAATGCACCGGAGGAGTTTGAGACCATCAATCCTGAGGAGAAGAGAGAGGATGATGTCGTTGTAGAAGAGTTTGAGGAGGAGAAGGAAATCCCGGGAGAGGACGGCGCAGAACCGACCAAGGAGAAGGTGCCAAAGCTCAAGATCAGGAAACGTCCTGTACCGTTGAATGAGATTCATCCGCTGTGGGCAAAACATCCAAATGAGTGCACCAAGGAGGAGTATATTGAGTTCTACCGCAAAGTCTTTGCAGACTACAAGGAGCCGCTCTTCTGGATTCATTTGAACATGGACTATCCTTTTAATATGAAGGGGATTCTCTACTTCCCTAAGATCAACATGGAGTACGAGTCGATTGAGGGAACGATCAAGCTGTACAATAACCAAGTGTTTATCGCAGATAACATCAAGGAGGTCATACCAGAATTTTTACTGCTGTTAAAGGGTGTGATTGACTGCCCCGACCTGCCGCTGAATGTGTCGAGAAGCGCACTGCAAAATGACGGCTTTGTGACAAAGATTAGTGAGTACATTACCAAGAAGGTAGCGGACAAGCTCTCTGGAATGTGCAAGACCGACAAGGAAAATTATGAGAAGTACTGGGATGACATCAGCCCGTTCATCAAGTTTGGCTGTCTCAAGGATGACAAATTCTGTGAGAAGATGACAGACTATATCCTGTTCAAGAATCTCGACGGCAAGTACCTGACACTGCCAGAGTGCTTAGAGGTCAAGAAGATCGACCCAGACGAAGAAAATAAAGAAGAAAATGCCGCTTCCGCAACCGATGCAGAGACCGGTGAAAAGATTGATGCAGAAGTGGTTGACGGTGATACCGATACCGTTGACATTCCGACAGAGGACAAAGAGACAAAGGAGAAGATTGTCTACTATGTGACAGACCTCGTTCAGCAGAGCCAGTATGTGAATATGTTCAAGAAGGCAGGAATGGACGCCGTTGTGCTGCCGGATAAGATTGACCAGCCTTTTGTATCGCAGCTCGAATCCAAGAATGAGGGAATCAAGTTTGCGCGCATTGATGCAGACCTGACAGATACCTTCAAGAGTGAGAACTCCAAGGAGGAAGAGGAGGAACTTACCAAGAAGAGTGAGGAGATTGCAGAAGTATTCAAGAAAGCGGTGAATAATGACTCGATCACGGTAAAAGTGGAGAGACTCAAAAACGAAGATGTCGCTTCCATGATTACGGTCTCTGAGGAGTCGCGCAGAATGCAGGATATGATGAAGATGTATGCGATGCCCGGAATGGATATGGGAATGGGCATGGGCAAAGAGGGACAGACCTTGATACTCAATGCCAATAACAAGCTTGTATCCTATATACTGGACAACAAGGAGGGCGAGAATGTGTCGCTCATGTGCGAGCAGCTCTATGATCTGGCACTGATACAGCAGGCGCCCTTGCAGCCGGAGGACATGACGAAGTTCATCGACAGAAGCAACAAGATCATGATGCTTTTAGCAAAATAATGTTTTGCCTCATATTTCAAATCAATCAACAAAAAAATCGAGTGGGTTTCCTGCTCGATTTTTTATGTGACTTTTCGTATTCAGTTGTTTCGTATTTCGTTGTTTCATTTGATTGATTCATTCCTTTGATTCATTCTTTGTGTCTACTACATAGAGCTGTGTGATCCGGTCGTTGTCAACAAACCAAGAGTCCTTGTCTTTCGTACCCGTAACCTGACAGAGTGTTGTACAGATGCCAAGAGCAGGATTCCAGAGATAGTCGCGTTCCTCATAAATGCCAATCAAAATCTTTCGGTCTACAAGACCTGTAAAGCCAAGGGATTTCATGGGCTTTAGACCCAGTTCAAAGCCAAGGCGGGGATTGTATGTCGATATGATAATCCCCTCTTTGAGAATATTGCGTACCGCTACGCTTTCATAGCAGCTGCGCACGATTCCGACCATACGGATTTCACATGCGCGTGTGAGATCTTCGTCGCGCAGGTCGGTCTGTAGCAGGTATCTTCCATCTTGAGTTGGAAACGTAAAATTTTCATCTGCAACATCTGAGTAGAGTACGAAACGTCCAATTCCTAAATACATAGCGGGATATTCCTTGCCACAGTACATAACATAGAGCCCCTCACGGTACTCGCCGGTTGAGGTGCCTTCAAAATCAAAACGCTCCTTCATAATGCCCGCGTCTCCTTCTTATTTTTTTGAAAGTATGCAGAAAAAAATAAGTACAACCTATCAATATAACTATCATAGTATATGAAAAGCACGATTGCAAGGGGGGAAGGTAGTACAAATTTACAACAACACGGAATTTGCAGAATCGTAGAATCTTTCTGAAAAATCATATTTTTTTCATGAATTAGACAAATTCTAAAAATATTCTAAACATTTCACAGATTCAGAGAAATAGTATGATA
>VSNR01000257.1 GCA_009774345.1 Lachnospiraceae bacterium
CCAGCATTGGCATAGGTATTTTTCTTACGCAAAAAATTTTGCCATTTTGCGCAAGATTTCATTGTTAAGTGCCTAATATTGGTTTAACTTGTGTATTATGCAATCAGACCTTCAAACGAATAGGAGAACGAAAAAGAAAATTACCCGTTGATATCATTGAGTATTTTGAGAAGAACAGCAAATGTTCTGTAGAAAAAAGAAAGCAGTGTACTATTGCTTGTAAAACATTAAGAGAATTGCAAAAAAGCTATCATTGTCAAGCAGAAGCGGAAATAATCTTGCAGCCTATGGGAGTCAAGGGAGAAGATTCACAGGAAACATTCGCTTTGCAGTATGATGTATTAAAAATGATTTTTGAGCCTGCAAAAGACAGGCATACCTATTCTGACAGGGAGATTCAATTTATTGATGCACATATAAAAAGATTTCGGTTAAATGATTCGCAATATCGCACACGACAACTGTACGATTTTGTACAAAATGTAATTGATAGCAATGGGAAAATACCAACCTACGAATATAATAATTTGATAGTGAAATTATTTTGTGAAAAGCTTTCTGGTAAATCACAAAAGGAGATTGTAAAGATCTGCAAAAGTATCTTCCTGATAATGTTTACTAAAATGTAGAGAAATTCAGGAAATAGAAATAGAGACACTAAAGGAGACGCATGATGAAACTAGACAGAATGATCGGAATCTTATCCATCCTGTTACAGAAAGAAAAGGTGACTGCCCCCGATCTGGCAGCAAAGTTTGAGGTGTCGCGCCGCACCATCCTGCGGGATATCGACGCGCTGAGCATGGCAGGAATCCCGATTGTGACAGAACAGGGGCAAAACGGCGGCATCTCGATCATGCAGAATTACAAGATAGACAAGACACTGCTCAGCACCTCGGATATGCAGGCAATTCTGGCAGGACTGCGCAGTCTCGACAGCGTGAGTGGCACCAGACGCTATGCACAGCTGATGGAAAAATTGTCCGCTGGCGCGTCGAATATGCTGTCAGGCGACGATCACATCCTGATCAATCTCTCCTCGCATTATAAAGAAACCCTGTCCCCCAAAATCGAACTCCTCCACACTGCAATATGCACTTCACAGATGGTATCGTTTACGTATTTTTCACCCAAAGGGGAATCCAGACGCGTCATGGAACCGTATTATCT
The DNA here is from genome assembly GCA_009774345.1 of Lachnospiraceae bacterium. GTDB lineage: Bacteria > Bacillota > Clostridia > Lachnospirales > Lachnospiraceae > COE1. The sequence continues at coordinate 1,171 of VSNR01000257.1, forward strand.
CATTTTTCAATGGGCGGGCTGGTATGTCTGGGGCTGGTGTACCATGCGCCGTGATTTTCGCCTCTTTAAATTAAACCGCATGGTGGCGCTGCAAACCGGGGAACATTTCGAGAAGCGGACAGCGCCGCCGCCAGATTTTTCCACCAAGCAGATTTTCCCTTATTTATATCAGGTAAAAGCATTGATACAGCCGCAGTTTCGGTGGCGTCTCGTGGACGAATTTGGACCAGAAAGTTTCGTGGAACAGCCCGACGGACGTTTGCTCTTTTCATATGGATTTACTGATAAAATTACGATTATCGGCTGGATTACCTCCTTTGGCAAAGATGCGGAGCTGATCGAGCCTGCGGTGCTTCGGCAGGATATTTTAAATTTTGCAGAGGGAATCCGGGGAAATTATCAAACATGACATTCAGTTGTCATGTATGACCTGATAAGATCGGTGTATGACGAATGAAATTTGCCATGAACATTCGTCTATCATAACAGATCATTTACGAAAGGAAGGTCATGAAAATGGAGTATGAAATCGTAACATTGGAGGAAAAAATTGCTGTCGGCATTGCCGCGCGGACAAACAATGCATCACCGGACATGGGGGCTGTCATCGGAGGGCTGTGGAACCGCTTCTACAATGAAGGAATCTATGCGGCGATACCAGACAAGAAGAATGCCAAAGCGCTGGGCATCTATACCGATTACGAAGGAAATGAAAAGTCAGATTACACTGTCATAGTTGCCTGTGAGGCGCAAAGCGTGCCGCAGACAGGAGCGTATACCGTCTGCAAAATCCCCGCAGGAAGATATGCAAAGTTTGTTGTCCGCGGGGATATGGTACAGGCAGTCGCGGCGGCTTGGCAGGAAATATGGAAGCTGGATTTGCCAAGAACCTTTCAGTGTGATTTTGAGGAATACCAAAACGAGAGTATGGATCAGGCGGAAATCCATATCTATGTTGGATTGAAAAATCTTTCAAACAATGGATAGACAGCGACACACAGGCCAATCGGCAGGCCAAACAGCACGCCGCCAATCAGTATGCCGATGCCAAAGTCCAGCACAGAGCCGGCGCCTGATGAGAAAAAGCAATAAAGTCCTGCGACCGAATTGACAAGAAAGAGTATCCCTGTGATCAGTCCCGGGGATACTTTTTTGTCTCGAATCGTATAGTAAAAGTGGTCTCCGAAATTGATAACACCCCAGACGAGCACGCCGATTCCGCAGCAGGCAAAGCGCTCATCAAGCAGAAACAAAACTGCTGCCACCAAAATGATTGGATAGTAGATAAATAAATTGTTCGCCATCCAGTGCCCGTGTGTCATATGATATGGAAGCCATCTGTGCTCATACATCCATTTCGGAAAGTTGCCAACAGCCTCCTCAAAAAGATGAAACGGCAGATAAATTGCCAGATTGAGGATAATAAAAGTTTGAATATTCATTTGTATCAGTCCTTTCTAAAAAAACGTTTCTCGAAATCCGTCTCCCACGCCGCCAGTGTCTCCAGCAGCATCGACTGCTGTTCCAGAATACTCTGCCCCAAAAGCGACCGCTCGTTTGACACCGCAAGCTGCTGGGCAATCTGCTGTTTGGTTGTGCCGATACTGTCTTTGATATTGGCAATGTACGCGGCGGCAGTCTCGTCATCAACCAGTGCCAGATTGACAATCACCGCATTAAAGTCCAGAAAAATGCGCGTCTCGGCAAGTGAAAATTTCGCCATCAAGTCCGCAAAAGCCTTTTTCCCCGACGGGGTAATCGTATAGAGCGTCTTTTCCGGCATCTTTCCGGTTCTGACAGCTTCGCCAGTCACATAGCCCTTGTCCTCGTAGAGCACCACCTTCTTATAGACCGTATACGAGCCAATTTTCACCCAGCGCGAAAGGTTCCGCTGCTCAATTAATTTTTGCAGATCATACGCACTTTTGGGACTCTGACAGAGCGCACCCAAAAGAATTAAATCAATTGTGGACATAAAGTATTTTCCTCCTTAATGTATTATATAATACTGTATTATACAGTATATTTTGGAAATGTCAATATATATTGTTAGATAGCCGCCAAGGGCACCCGCATTGTTGCTCCAATACAAATGATAGGTAGCATCCGTGGCGGAAGAAAGGGATAGAGTTCCCTCCGCATATCCAGCCCTGCCTGCATCCGCGCCTGTAAATTCATACGTCAGGCCCGTTCCAAGCATAGCCGAGACCGGAACGGCTGTAGCCTCCGCTGCAAATGCAGTGCCGCCCGAAGAGAGCATGAGCAGTGCAGCACATGATAATGCGATTCGTTTTGTTCCTTTTTTCTGCATAAAATTTTCTCCTTTCGTAAGAATAGCTTCTTGGAAGTCTTATCCTGCTTGCTTTTTGCGCACAGGCAGACTCCGGGAATCTATTAAAATCATTGCAAATTTATTGTAGTATATTTCTAAACAAAAATCTATATTTCGTAAAATTTAGTCACATTTTACTACATTTATTGTGCTTTTTGCTAAACCATTTTCAGCTTATCTGGTTAGAGCGTGTTTGAAAAATAGAAGTTAAAGTATTTTGATTGAGCTTATAATAAGGTCATGATATAATATAGACATTATGAAAAGAGGAAGGGACAGGCACGAATATGAATTATTACTTTATAGACTATGAAAATGTTCACGCGGACGGTTTTATCGGGATAGAAAATCTCGGGGAGAATGATACGATCTGCGTGATGTACACAGAACAGAGCAAGGCATTTTCGCTCGAGCTGGTGGAAAAGATCACAAGGCAGCGGGTAAAGCTCGAATCCTACAAGGCAGGCACAGGCGCCAAAAATTCTCTGGATTTTCAGCTTGCGTCCTATCTGGGATATATGATTGCAAAGAGCGAGGGGACAGGAGACTGTTTTTATATTGTCTCGCGGGATACGGGCTTCAATCATCTGGTCGATTTCTGGGCGGCACGCGGTGCCAGCGTAACGCGGCTTGCAAATTTTATGGGGGATGAAAAGGACGTGAAGGCACCCGCCCCAGCCGAGGAGCCAAAGCCCAAGGCAAAGCCAAAGTCCAAGGTGTCTGACTCCAACAAAGCCACGAAGGAGGAGCTGCTGCAATATCTTACAGAGGAGGAGTATTCAGACCGGATATTGGAGATCTTCAACAGTTTTAAGACCAAGGTGGCGATCAATAACGGACTCAGCAAAGAATTTCGCGACAGCCAGAAGAGCAGCGCCATCTACAAAAAGTTAAAGACACTCTTAAAAGAAAAGCACAAATCCTAAATA
>VSNR01000258.1 GCA_009774345.1 Lachnospiraceae bacterium
TTTCTGTTAATTGCTTTTCAATATATAATAGCGTAGATTTAGCAATTCCTCTATTTTGAAAAATCGGATTCACACAAAGTCTATGTATAATATAATATGGCTGATCTTTATATTTCCACTTGCCGTTTTCATATTCTTTATCACACTTTTGATTTAAGGTATATACAACCGCTATTTGACCATTCACTGACCCAACATAAAGTTGATTTTTATTAACATCTTCCTGAAAATCTTCTTTAGCAGGATACAAATCATCCCATTGAAAAATATTATTTCGCTCCATAGCATCTATAGCATTGCGAACTATACTGTATATTTCTTCAATATCCTTTGGCGTTGCTTTTCTATATTTTAGTATCATTACTTTTTCCTCATAAATTCCGATTGTGATTTGATGATTTTTAAGGGAAAATCTCCTTTAGTTAATAATGCATGAAATCCCCTTTTTCTTACAATACGCCTCCGTCCTGCTGCCTTTCGGGCAAGATACGGTCAACCCTTTCTGTTGTTCAAAGATCTCGCCTAAAATGCGGTTTGGAATGGACTCCCGTATTCTTATCATGCGCAGATTCGTACAGTTCACAAATGCCTCTGCGCCAAGCTTCTTCACTTCCCCGCAGATGCACACCTCCTCCAGATTGCTACATCCTGCAAACACGCCCTTTCCAATCTCTGTCACAGCCGCAGGAATAGTAATGCTTTTCAGGGATGCGCAGCCGGAAAACGCATAGTCCCCAATCTTTTCCACAGTCTTGGGAATCATAAATTCCGTCAGTGCACTGCATTCGGAAAAGACAGATTCGCCAAGCTCCCTGATGCGCCCACGGATATCCAATTCGGCAAGCGCCTGACAGTCCGCAAATGCATACGCGCCAATGCGCTCCACGTTTTTGGGAACCCTGATATCGGTCAGCGTGGTACAGTTCTGGAAAGCGTGCGCGCCAATCTGCTTTATACCCTCACTGATATGTACCGATTTTAGTTCGCGGCATCTGTCAAATGCATAGTCGCCAATTTCCTCCACAGAACGGGGAATCGTGATATCAGTCAACAGAACGCAGCCCTCAAAGGCGTCTCTGCCAATTCCCCTCACGCCCTCGCAGAGCTTCACTTCTACAAGCTGACTGCACATAAAAAATGCATCCGGGCTGATTCGCTCCACCGTACTAGGAATGGTGACACTTTTCAGCGAACTACACTTCCAGAATACACGTGAACCAAGCTTTTTCACCCCCTCGGAAATGGCAGCGCTTTCCAGTGAACTACACCCTTCAAAGACCGACATGCCAATCGATTTCGTCTGCGCGGGAATGGTGATATGTACTAGCGAACTACATCCCTGAAAAGCATGATCGCCGATTTCTTTCACGTGATCAGGAATTATAATATTCTGAAGCTGATCACATTCATAAAATGCAAAATGCCCGATTGACTCCACTCCATCAGGAATACGAATCTCTTCTAGTCCCTCTATCCTGTGAAAAGCACAGTCGCCAATGCATCGGAGTGTTTCGGGGAGGTTAATTTTTAGCTTTTGATCGACAGGCATTCCTGAAAAGGCGCTCCCAACTGTCGTGACAACGCTCCTGCCAATCCTTTCCGGGACTGTAACCTCGACGCCCGTTCCCTTATAGTTCGTGATCAGAAGTGTGCCGTCCTCCTGCTTCTGATAACTCCACAGCTTCTTGAGCGCAAGGACGGAATCGGGGGCGCAGTTTAGCTCCTGCATTAGCTTTCTGTCCGCTTTCTTCTGCTCGGCGGCAAAATCGGCTGTGCGGTTCTTGTAGTCTAACAGCCACGCCAGGATCTCGGTCTTTCCCTTCTCTGACGCATACGCGATCATCTCATCCCGCTTCCTAGGCGCGGCAAGCCACCCTTCGCACTCCACGACCTGAAACGCCTCCGCAGCCTCCACATCGATCAGACCGCGCATAATCGCACTTTTATTCATTTTCTCCTGATTGAAATGGGCAAGAAAAAATGCAAATATCATTCCGCCGCAAAACTGCTTTTTCGTAGCGTCTAAAATGCCCTCTGTATAGCGAAATAACTTCCCGTCCAGCTCCAAGGCAAGCTGCTGCATCACTTCGAGATAATCCCCGCCGGTAAGCTGCCGCGTCAGGTCGATATACTCGTCCCAGTACCTATTCGGAGAGAAAGCGCCATCCGCAATGACAGCGACACGCTTTTCGGGAATCCTTACCTGCTGTCTTTTCAGCTCATTTACAAGTACTGTATCGCGATAAAAGATCGCATAATACAGCAATTCTTCGGGGTGAAAGGCTATTTTTTCCCTGTTATCCAACAGGTATTTCAACACGTCGGCACGCTCCCCATCAGGAAGAAATGTCAGCAGACTGCCATCCTCCCTTGCCATCTGCTGTTCCATTACCATGCCCGTCAGACAGTAAAGCGGCAGGCTCGGACGCTTTCCAAATGCCTTTAACAGGTATACGGAATAATTCGTGCGGTAATCCCCCTTTTTCGTCCCGGCATAGCAATGATACGTCTCCTCGACTTCCTCCGTTGACGGAAAATCAAAGGAAGCGCCCTCCTTCACAAGACACTTCACCACGTCAAGCCCCCGGAACCTGCATGCCAGACCAAGCGCCGGTGCTGACATCTCCACAAAGCCTAATTCACCATAAATTTTCGTAAGTTCTTCCACGGAACTATTGATCACCGCCCGCTGCAAAAGCGCGGCTTTTTCCTCCTGTGTTAGTTCCATATTCATTCCCCCTCGTACAAAATCCCCTTTTCCATGCAGTACGCCTCCGCCCTACTCCCCTTGGGAAAAATTACAGTAAGGTTTGGACACCCGGCAAACGCACCCTCTCCGATAAGCAGCTCTTCAAGTCCTATGCACTGTCCGAATGCATGTTTCCCGGCAATCGTTTCCCGGCCAGTCAATACAACTTGAGAAATCAATCAACAATTACTTGCTGAAGATTTTTTGTCCAATCAATAATTATTTGTTTATCGTATTTATTAATATTATCGGGTAGAGTTGTTTTATCAAAAAATCTATGTTCCAGTGCTTCTTCTGTATTATTTTGTATTTCCCCACTATACGCAGTTGTTTTAAAAATGATACCCGTCCCACAGCAAATATCTCCATTTGGATAAGTGATAATTCTATCCTCACCTGAATAAATGCCAAACAATGTCAGTTCTTTTATTTCAATTCCGGCTTCCTCAAATGCTTCTCTTTTTACCGTTTCTATAAATTTTTCCCCAATCTCCATAGAACCGCCAATGATTGCCCAAAGTCCATTATCGCGTCGCTTTTGAAGTAATATTTCCCCTTTGTCGTTTTCAATAATAACTCCGCACCCTATTGTCCTAAGCGGCGCATGTCCTACTATTTTACGCATCTCTGCTATATAATTTCCTCTATACTTTTCTATAATGTCTTTCATACCAATAACCATTCCTTTACGTTATTTGAAAATTTCACACCATAATTACATTTGTAACATTCCATTAGACAGATTGAGTCAATTCGTTCTTGTCCCACCACTGTTTCCGATGACTGAATGCCCATCCATGATGAAAATTTTGCTCAAACTGGAAATTATCATTACAGATAATTAAATAGTTCGTTAATCTGCTGAATATGATAATCTGCATATCTAATGATAGATTTTCTCTGTTCAGTATTTTTGGTTTCAAGCATTTCAGAAAAGACGGTACCCATTCCTGCTGTCTTCGCACCATATAATTCACAAGTTTAATAGTTCGTATTCGTTGTTTGTTTTTTCATATGCAGGAACTATCAAAGTGAAAAATAAATCAAAATATATTGCCTTTATCATTTTCCGCTCCTATAATTTCTGATTTATACCGGTCTTGCCACTCCAATGTTGTTCCAAAACTTCTGTGAACTCTGCTATTTACCAACGTGTCATATTTTTTTCAAACTTTGCAATATATGCTTGTTTTAATTCATCAGGGGAAATTCCATAACATAGCATAACATCATTGTAATGCATAAGAACATCCGCCATTTCTTCAACAAGATCTTTTCTTAATTCAACATCATTCGTTGCTTTTATATCTCCATGTTTTTTGATAATATCAATTACTTCCCCAATTTCGCCGATCATCCAAAGCAGCTTGTTTTTACCTGTTTCAGGAGAAAGCTTTTCCCATTTATCTTTGTATTTATCCTGAAGCCTTTTTTGCATATCTAACATTTCGTTTATACTAAAATCAACCATAAATCTTCACCTTTCAAATTCTATATAACCGATTTCTGTATTGAATTGTGTAAGAAAAGTTCAAGAAATTCACCTATTCATCCAGAAAATATTTGTATCTAAAATCAAACCATTCCTCAAAAGACTCATTTTCTTCTATATTTTTTATATTTTCATTGAGAAGATAGGAT
>VSNR01000259.1 GCA_009774345.1 Lachnospiraceae bacterium
GAAAAAAGCCTTTCGTTTATAAAGGCTTTTTTCTTATCTGTTATTCTCTTGAGTAATTTTTATTTAAAGTACAACACCCCAGCTTCAAAAATCTTCAAATCCTGTTCCCCATAAATATTCATGGCTACGCCATCTCCGCGGCGCTCCACGTGCGCCATCTTTCCAAGGCACCTGCCGTCAGGGGAAGTGATGCCTTCAATTGCGGCGTAGGAACCGTTCACATTCCACTCCTCATCCATGGAGATCTTGCCGTCAAAATCTGCGTACTGAGTCGCAACCTGTCCGTTTGCAAAGAGCTTGTCAATCCACTCCTGCGGCGCCACAAACCTTCCTTCTCCGTGGGAAGCCGGCGTCACGTAGGTCTTGCCAAGTTCGGCGAGCTGTAGCCATGGCGACTTGTTTGTGACCACTTTTGTGTAGACCATCTTGGAGATATGGCGGTTGATGGTATTATAGGTCAGTGTCGGAGAATCCTCTTTCTGGCCGACAATCTCCCCATAAGGCACCAGACCGAGCTTGATCATCGCCTGAAATCCATTACAAATTCCAAGCGCCAGGCCGTCTCTTTCATTCAGGAGCTTGTTCACAGCCTCTTTCATCTTTGCATTCTGGAATGCTGTCGCAAAGAATTTTGCACTGCCGTCCGGTTCATCGCCCGCCGAAAAGCCGCCCGGAAACATGATGATCTGTGCCTGTGCGATTGCCTTTGTAAACGCGTCAACGGAATCTCTGATATTCTCTGCCGACAGATTGCAGAATACCTTGGTCACAACATTGGCACCTGCGCGCTCAAATGCGATGGTTGAATCGTACTCGCAGTTTGTGCCGGGAAATACCGGTATAAATACTGTTGGCTTTGCCACTTTGTTTTTGCATACATAAATGTCTTTGGTATCGTAGAGCCTTGTCTCGATGGCATCGGTGCCTTTGACTGCCTTGGTCGGGAATACCTTCTCAAGCTTTGATGTCCATGCCTTTAATGCCTCGTCCATCGGCACGGTTGTATCCTTGTACACAAAGCCTTCATTTTCTCCAAGCACTGTTGCAACAGTTCTGTATGCCGCGCCGCCCGCTGCAAGCGCCTCAAGCCTGTCCGCTGGTACTTCCGCGATAATGCTTGCCATTTCGTTTGCAAACAGCGCTTTTGCATCGAGCGCGCTGTCAAATTCCACGCCCATCTTGTTGCCAAATGCCATCTTCGCAGCCGCCGCCACAATTCCCTTGGAATCAAGCGCGTAGGCTGCCACAATCACCCTGTCCGCAATCAGCTTCGCAATGCTGCTGTACAGTTTCATAACCTTCTCATAATCAGGGAGGTCATACGCGTTTTTCGGCAGGTCAAATACCACAAGATAATCGCCGGTATTTTTTAACTCTGGCGTGATAATATCCTGCTGCTTTGCGACATCAACGGCAAAGGAGACGAGCGTGGGCGGCACGTCGATCTTATTGAATGTACCTGACATGGAATCTTTGCCCCCGATGGAGGGCAGTCCGTAGCCAATCTGTGCGTCGTATGCGCCAAGCAGTGCTGCAAACGGCTGGCTCCAGCGGGTATCTTCCTCTGTCATGCGCCTGAAATACTCTTGAAATGTAAAACGTATTTTCGTAAAATCGCCGCCTGCTGCCACAATCTTTGCCATGGATTCTGTCACTGCATACACTGCTCCGTGATACGGGCTCCAGCTGGACAGATAGGGGTCAAAACCGTATGCCATCATGGTCACAGTATCCGTCTTTCCCTTCAATACAGGAAGCTTTGCCACCATCGCCTGCGTCTCTGTGAGCTGATACTTTCCGCCGTAAGGCATAAACACGCTGCCCGCACCGATGGACGCGTCAAACATTTCCACCAGTCCTTTCTGTGAGCAGACATTGAGGTCATTTAATGTGGCAAGGACGGCTTCTTTGACATCCCTCTTTTCGAGTGCTTCCTCGACTTTCTTGACTGCTGTCTTGTGGAAATAGTTGTCCTCTTTTACAGGCGTCTCCACAAATACGCCAGTCTCCTGATGCGCGCCGTTTGTGTCGAGAAAGGCTCTCGCGATATCCACAACTTTGCTGCCGCGCCACTTTAATACCAGTCTTGGCTCCTCTGTGACGACCGCAACCTTGACTGCCTCAAGATTTTCCTCGGCGGCATATGCGAGGAACTGGTCTGCATCCTTGGGGTCCACAACGACTGCCATCCGCTCCTGTGACTCAGAGATGGCAAGCTCTGTACCATCAAGACCTGCATATTTTTTTGGCACTTTATCCATATCTACGACAAGACCGTCCGCAAGTTCTCCGATTGCAACAGACACGCCGCCCGCGCCAAAGTCGTTGCACTTTTTGATGATTCTGCTGACCTCGGGCCTGCGGAACAAACGCTGCAATTTGCGCTCTGTCGGCGCATTTCCCTTCTGAACTTCCGCGCCGCAGGTCGTCAGGGACGCCGTTGTGTGCACCTTGGAGGAACCTGTTGCACCGCCGCAGCCGTCGCGCCCTGTCCGGCCGCCAAGCAGAATAATGATGTCTCCGGGGTCAGAATTTTCACGGATAACACCCGCCCGCGGTGCTGCCGCCATGACGGCGCCGATTTCCATACGCTTTGCCACATAGTTTGGATGGTAGACTTCCTTGACAAATCCTGTCGCAAGGCCGATCTGGTTGCCGTAGGATGAATATCCGCTCGCCGCGCCGCGCACCAGCTTTTTCTGGGAAAGTTTGCCCCGCATGGTATTTTCAACTGGCACGGTAGGGTCCGCCGCGCCTGTGACGCGCATCGCCTGATAGACATAAGTACGTCCTGAAAGCGGGTCACGGATGGCACCGCCAAGACAGGTTGCCGCACCGCCGAACGGCTCGATTTCTGTCGGATGGTTATGTGTCTCATTCTTGAAGTTTACAAGCCACTCTTCCGTGATGACACCCTTTCCATCCTCCTTGTCAATCTCCACGGGAACGACAATCGAGCAGGCATTAATCTCATCGGACTTTTCCATATCCTCAAGTTTTCCGTCCTTTTTGAGCTTGCGCATCGCCATCAGCGCCAAATCCATCAGGCAGACATACTTGTCCTTTCTGCCTGCAAAAATTTCATCGCGGACAGCAAGGTAATTTTCATATGTAGTCTTGATTGGTTCCGTGTAATAGCCGTTCTCAAATGCGACGTCCTTCAATTCTGTGGAGAATGTCGTGTGGCGGCAGTGGTCGGACCAGTAGGTATCAAGCACTCTGATTTCCGTGACTGTCGGGTCTCTGTGCTCCTCCTTCTTAAAATAATTCTGGATGTGCTGGAAGTCCTTGAACGTCATGGCAAGCCCAAGCGAACCATACAGATCTCTCAGCGCATCCTCGTCCATATCCGCAAATCCGTCAAAGCTTCCGACATCAGCGGGTTCCTCAAACGACTGCACGAGTGTCTCGGGCTTCTCGAGCCCTGTTTCCCGTGAATCTACAGGGTTGATGCAGTAGCTTTTGATCTTGTCGAACTCACTGTCCGAAATGGTTCCAATCAGCAGATAGGTGACTGCTGTCTTGATGATGGGCTGCTCGTCCTCCTTTAAAAACTGCACGCACTGCACTGCGGAATCTGCCCTCTGGTCAAACTGTCCCGGCAGAAACTCCACCGAAAAGCAGCGGGCGTTCTCTGGCATTTCAATGCTTTCCATATATAGATCGTCAACAGGAGGCTCTGAAAATACACTGCTGCAAGCCTTCTCAAACGTGGCATCGGATATGTTCTCCACATCATAGCGGATGAAAATCCTGACTTTTTCCAGTCCGGCAATGCCCAGATAGCCCTTCAGCTCCTCCTCAAGTTCCCTCGCCTTTACGGCAAAGGCTTCTTTTTTTTCCACGTAAATACGTTTCACTTTTCCCATTTCCTGAGTCCTCCGTAAATTTTTAAAATGTAGTAATGACTTCACTTTTCATTATAACGGATTCGTCGTATTTTTCAACATATTATCGGTAGAAATATCATTTTCTATCCTTTCAATGCCTGAACCCTCATGGCGATATTCTGCTCAAATTCCTCATCGGAATATTTCGGATCTCTTGTTGCACGCCAAATGTCACATGGCATTTTATCGCACTTGCCGCAGTCCTTGAGCTTATTTTCATGGACGACACAGTTGTAAATCGTGCAGCCATTTGGAGCGTGGAACACTTTTCCCTCACAGGCGCTACAGCCGCTGCACATCTCGCCATAGCAATAGCAGGCACTACAGTCTGTGCCACAGACACTCATCAAACTCATAAAACAATTCCTCCTCTTTCACAATAAATTCTATACAGGAAATACACAATTCAGTATACTATATATAACGTGATTGATTATTGCTCACAAACACAGGCGGTCTATGACCATTTGTGGAACTGTAGTTATCCA
>VSNR01000026.1 GCA_009774345.1 Lachnospiraceae bacterium
ATATAATAATTATCATTCTGTGCAGACAGCTTGTCCAAATAAGCCGCTATTAAATTATATTCAAAAATGCAAAGGAGTATGTCATATGCCACAAAAATTATTTTCCACCGAATTTTTTAGTTGTCTGATCTCCTCTGAGACAAGCAGCCGTTTCTCCCTGTCCGATTACTTCGAGAATGCCTATCGCCGGGACTATGCATTCTGCGGCAGCCTGCCTTGCGAGTACAGCCACAAAAGTGTCTCTGTCACCTCACCCTTCTCCTACGAGGCGGCAAATCTCAACGCCCTGTGCCTCGTGCACACGACCCGCGGCGCTGGCAGGCTCTTCTGCCAAAACGCAAATGGAATCAATGCGGGCTACGACCTCACAAAAGGCACGCTCGCCGTCATGGACTGCCGCAAAAACCATAAGCTGGTCTGCCAGCACAATATCTGGGAATACACCATCTGTTTTGTCAGCACTACCGTGCTCGAGTACCATTTGCAGAAAATATGCAGCATGGGTGATTTTGTTTTTAAACTTGACAACTATTCTGATGTGCTGGCAGCATGGGAACAGGTGCTGCGAAATGACACCGACGACGAGGTGCACGGCATGATGCGCGCCCGTGACCTTATGGCGTTTTTCACACAGCTCTATCTGGTGCGCACCATCGAGCAGACAGGCTCTTATCATATTCCCTCCTATATTGCGGACATGCACCGCCGCTTCCAGAACGCATACTTCGAACCGTACTCCCTCGACGAGCTCGCAGCCGAGTACAAAGTCAACAAATACCGCCTGTGCCGCGAATTTGCAAAGTATTATGAGTACACCCCCATGCAGTACCTCAACAAAATCCGCATCGACAAGGCAAAGGAGCTGCTGCTGGACACCGATGATAAGATTGTAGAAATCAGCCAGAGTGTAGGCATCGAAAACACCAACCACTTCATACGGCTCTTTAAAGAAAAAACTGGTGTCACCCCGCTCACGTACCGCAGGGAAACACCAGTACTGAAAAGTTAATTTAATTTTCGAACCGTTGACCGCTCAATAATTCTGCCATTCACGATGTGCACACCCACGTTCAACGTAATATTTTCAATGCGCCTGATAATGCAGGAGAGCGCAATTTTGGACATCTCTCCCATGTCCACCAGATACGTCGTGATTTTGGAATCACCGTACTCTGCATAAAGATAATCATCATACCCTACGACAGAAATATCTTCGGGAACCCGAAAATTTTTCTCCTCTAGCTGCCGGATTAAAGCATATGCCGTCACATCATTATTGCACACAAAGGCGGTCGGCATATCTTTTGGCAGCTGTAGCTTGTATTCCAGTCCTATCACGCCGTCATTGTAGTCTCTATCTTTGATAATCCAGTCCTGCCGCAGCTCAATCCCATTTTCCATCAGCGCCTTGCAATAGCCAAAATACCGGTCCGTAATGCTCTCCGTATACATCAGGCTTCCGACGTAGGCAATGCGCGAATGACCATTCTTGATAAGATACTCCGTCATGCGGTACATGCCGTTAAAACCCGCCGATACCACACAATCTACGACATCCTCATCGTCATAGAAATCCATAAAAACCATTGGGATTCTTTTATTCTGGTAAAGCAATTTGAGATAATCCCTCTTTGGTTTGCCGATCACAACAAATCCATCTATTTTCTGGTTCTCTGTAATGAGCTTGGGCAGCATCAGATTTTCCGCATCATAATTCGAGATCACCTCCAGCATAGAGAAGCAGTTTTTCTTGACAGCACGCGTGGCAAACTCCTGATACATTTTCCAGTAAAACGAAGCAAATCTGGTAAAATATGCCTCAAAAGTGATCACGCCAATCGTGTAGGACCGCGTCCTGCCCGTCTGTGTCGCATGAATGGGCGTATAGCCCATCTGGGCGGCAAGCTCCTTGATTCTGGCGCGCATCTCCTCGCTGACGCCTTTTTGTCCTGACAATGCCTTTGATACCGTGACGACACTAACCCCCACTTTCTCCGCGATATCTGCAAGTTTTACAGCCTTAACCATCGTTATCACCCCTCATCAATCTTATGCCTGTCTCAGTGAGATCAGCAGTGCCCTGAAATCCCCTCTCGGATTCGGCACAAGAAGCCCTGCCTTCATCAGCGTGTCACCGCTGTAGATTCTATCCTCGATCTCATCCTGATTCTCAAAAACCACCTGATAGGGTTTCTCAGCATCAAGCCCCTTTAACAGAATACGCCTTGACTTAAAGTTTGCCCTGTTCAATACCTGCACAAAGGTGACAAGAGACTCTTTTTTGTCCTCACTCACCACCTGCCAGCAGTCGTACTTATGATTCTGCGCATACGATGCAATGCGGTAGTAATCCCCCTCTCTGACCAGATCATTATACTTGTGATACATCGCAACCTGTGAGGGAATCGTCTCCCTGTCCTCCTTGGAAATCTTGGTCACATCAAGCTCATATCCAAAAGTTCCTGCAAGCGCCACGATGCCGCGCGTCTCAAAAGGCGTGATGCGCCCTACGGTATGGTTGGGACAGTCTGACACATGCGCCCCCATCGTGGAGAGCGGGTAGAGAAGCGCCGTTCCCTCCTGAATCTCAAGGCGCTCGATCGCATCCGCATCATCCGAGCACCAGATCTGCGGGCTGAAATACAGCATTCCCGGATCAAAGCGCGCGCCGCCGCCCGAACAGTTTTCTAACAGAAGATGCGGAAATTCCTTCGTCAGACGGTCCTGCATCTGATAGACTGCAAGCACATAGCGGTGGTACAATTCCCCCTGTCTGTCTGCGGGCAGCCCATAGCTGCCGATGTCCGTGAGCTGGCGGTTCATATCCCACTTCACATACTCAATGTTGGCACTCCGAAGCACAGATGCCACCTGCTCATAGATGCAGTCCACAACCTCCTGTCTCGACAAATCCAGCACAAACTGCTGTCTGGACTGCGTGCCAGGTCTGCCCGGAATCGCGATCGCCCAGTCTGGATGTGCTCTGTACAGGTCAGAATCCGGCGAGATCATCTCCGGCTCAAACCAGATACCAAACTTCATGCCAAGTTTGTTGACCTCATCCACCAGATATTTCAGACCCCCCTGAATTTTCTCCTCATTGACTGTCCAATCGCCAAGCGCACAGTCATCAAAATTCCGTCTGCCAAACCAGCCATCATCCATGACAAGCATCTCGATGCCAAGCTTCGACGCCTCCCGCGCGATGGACAGCAGCTTCTCTGTATTAAAATCAAAGTACGTCGCCTCCCAGTTGTTGATGAGAATCGGACGCTTCTTGTCCTTATATTCCCCGCGTATCAGATGCTTTTTATATAATCTGTGGAACGTAGCTGTCATGGCATCAAAGCCCCTGTCCGTGTAGACCATGACCACCTCCGGCGCCTGAAAATGTGCCCCGGGCTCTAATTTCCAGCAGAAGTTCTCTGGATGAATCCCCATTGTCATGCGCACATAGTCAAACTGTGTCACCTCCGCCTGCGCGCGGAAATTGCCGGAATAGACGAAATTCATCGCGTAAATCTCACCGTTTTCCTGCGTCGTATGCTTGTCCACAAGCGCGAGAAACGGGTGGTCCTGATGGCTGGATTCCCCGCGGAATGAGCTGACATTCTGAATGCCATACCCCAATGTCTTTCGCTGGATATGACGCTCCCTTGCCCAGCTTCCGTGAAGGGATACCATGTCGTAGTCCATGTTGTCCATGTCGATGCACGCAGAGTATACCTTTGTCAGATAAAAAGGTGCCTCACCGGTATTTGTCACCTTCACGCTTCTTGTGATGGCATCATTGTCATGAAATACCGTGTAGAGCAGCTCCACCTGCATTCCAACATAGGAATCGCAGCAGACGATTTTTAAGGTCGTGCATTCCTCCTCTGTCCCAAAAGTCGCCGGCAGCCCCTCCAGCGCGGGCTTCCCTGCAAAAATCTCATGGGACACATAAGACAGCATACTGCCCACATGGCCGCCTGCCGTTCGGATGCCCAGACAGCTCTCCCGGTAATCTCCCACGCCGCCTGTCGGATACTCGAAGGGGAAGCAGTCATAAAACGAGCATCTCTCCCGGTCATTCTGGCTCGGAACAAACGGCGGCTCCCCTGTCCGCATCAAATACGCTGCGTCTGCATCCCTCAACCGCCTGCCATAATAAATGTGTCCGACAAAATTTTCCTCGTCCACAATGCCAATCATATACGTGGTATTTGGCGTGTCTAATTTAAATACGCGTTCCTTTTCGTTATAAGTTATCATCCATGCGCTCCCTTCAATTTTACACAAATTAACTTCTTTGCATATCTAACATAACACTATTTTAGAAATTAATCAATTTTTAAAGTAATTTTAGTTATAATTTTTACCTATTGCACATATTTTTTGTGAAAATTTTGGCAATATCGGGTATTAATATGCGAATTGACTCGAATCAGATACGGGGGGATTATTCAAACTATCATAAAAAAAATCACAAAAAGCCACTTGCATTACACAAGTGGCCAGTGAATAATCTACGCGGTTATTGTCCTTATCCTATCTTAAAAAACGTCATATCCTGCTCAAGCTGTGAGGAGATGGTCAGAAGCTTCTGCGACTCCTGCAACAGTTCTGAGATGGTCGTATTGAGCTGCTGCACCGCGGTGGCAGTCTCTGTCGCGGATGCCGCATTTTGTTCCGAGATTGCAGACAGATTCAGCATGATCTCCGACACCGTATTGCGCACATGGTTGCACTCGCTGATTGCGCCCTTGATCACAGCCGTCTTATCTCTCGACTGCGCGATGCCTTCATTGACAATCTCAAACTGCTTCTGTGTGTCCGCAAGTTTCTGGTTCTGGTCATTGGTGGCAGTCTCAACCTCCGACATTGTGTCCAGTGTCTCTTTGAACTCGTTGATCAGATTTGTGATAATGCCAAAAATGCTGTCCGCCGACTTGTTGGACTGGTCGGCAAGCTGCTGTATCTCAGATGCCACGACGGCAAAGCCTTTGCCTGCCTCCCCTGCCCTTGCCGCCTCGATGCTGGAATTTAAGGACAGCAGATTGGTCTGGTCCGCGATGGAGGAGATTAAGGATGCCGCCTCCTCGATTTCCTTTACGGAATCGTTTGTCCGAGTGATCTGCTGTGCGATGCGGTGAATCCCCTCTGTCATGTTGCCGTTTGACCGGCTCAGCGCGCTCAGGATGGTGACTGCCTCGTCGCTTGCCTGCTTCATATTGATGGAAGTCTCATCAAGCTCTGAGATATCCGCATCCATCGTGTCCATCAACTGGCCGAGATTCACAATCTCATTGGTGGAATTTTCGACATCCCGCGCCTGATTGGTGGCGCCAAGCGCAATTTCCGAAATTGCTGCATCAATGTGCTCTGAGGTCTGTTCTGAACCCCTTGACATTGTTTCTAACTCCGCACCGCTGTTTTTTAACTCAATACCATACTGCTTCACATTCGTGATCACATCAGACAATTTGTCTGTCATCCTGTTGAGCGAACGCCCAAAAGTGTCGAACTCATCCCCGCTTCCTGTCTCTGCTTTGACGGTGATCTCGCCCTCGGAAATGTGCGTGAGTGTGCCCTTAAACTTTTTGATGCTCTTTTGTACCGAGGTGATCACAAAGATTGTGAGAAGCACCACCAGCACTGCTCCCACAATAAACACTACGTAGATTAATGTGGACATGGTCAGCTTCTGTGTATTGGTCAGCTCCTCAATCTTGCTGCGCACCTCAGAGGTCTCATTGGTGAGCGCCGTGTTCAGGGTGTTGTTCTCTGCTTTCAATGCCAGAATATCCTTGTCGTACTCCACAATGTGCTCCACCGCTGAAAGCTTTGCTGCAAAATTTGATGTCAGCGTATCCGCGATCTCTGCATCTTTTGTGTACAGCGGTGCATTTGTGACCAATTCATTTAAGAGTGCAATGATATCTGTAGGATAACTGCCGGCATCACTGCCCTCCGCCACAAGCTTATTGTATGTATCAAACAGACTGTTTGCATTTTTGAGTTCTCCCTCAACGTCATACTTTCCGTCATAGGCCGTCGCAATGCTGATCTCCGGCATCTCTTTCTCCTCAAAGTACAAGTCAAAGGATACATTTTTATAATCCGCGATATTGATTCCCTTGACATCTATCCGCGATGTCACTTCCTGCCAGTTTCCGTTGACATTGGCAAACTTTGTCTGGATGTGCAGCGCATCCATCCCATCAAAATTCGATACCTCCACACCTGCCAGCCCGTCTCCATAGGAGGATGCCAGCACTTCCAGATCAATGTCCGCCAGCGCAAGCGCTGTACTGTCCAGTTTGATGATCGTGACATACACATCGCCTGTGTACTCGATGCCATTTCCGCCCAGACGGACAAGCAGCATATCGCGCTTGCTGATTTCAGGTATCTTGTGAGCGTACGATGTTTTTTTGAAATTTTTGCCGCCAACCGCGCTCGCCAAGCAGCTTGTTCAACTCAGAAGTGTTGCCGCTCACTGTCGTGATCGTCGATGCCACGCTCTGTAAATCCGCGTCATACGGCTCGCCCTTGCTGTACGTGAGTGCGCCTGCTGCCGCTTCCTCCATAAAGGCGAGGTTCGTCTGAATCGTCTGGTAATGGCTCAAATCCAGATCATACAGAAACGATGTCTCCTGTGTGGTGTTCTCGTTCTGTTTGAGGTTGATGTTGTTGATGTCATTCAACACCTGATTGTTTGCGTTGTTGCTGTTCATGATATAGATGCCGACCAGACCGAGTATCACTGTACACACGATGGACACGGCACCTAACATGATGAGTTTTGCCTTGATGCTTCTCATTTTTCGCCCTCCTTATTCTCTCTCTCAATTCATATGGTTGTCATACGACATCTGTTATTCTACCATAATTTTTGTACTATACAGAATAAGGGATTTGATTTTCAGCATTTCGATGAAAAAATTTGGCAATCATGTGCATAAAAAACTTCAAGAACGTTATACAGTTACTGTATACTCCGCATAAAACACCTCTCCTGCCGCAAGCGTATTCCCCCACTCGCGCTCAGACAAATCGCCGTTAAACGCCTCCCGGTCGCATCTGCCGTACCACGGCTCGATACAGATAAACGGCGCGTTGGCCTTAGCGGGCGACCAGATGCCAAACAGCGGCGCATCAAAACGGACTGTCAGATAGGGATTGCCCTCGCTGTCACAGAGTGCTACGCTGTGTGCCTGATCGTGCTCAATAATCAACGCATCCTCATCAAATAAATCCGCAGTGATATCCATCCTGCCATCCTGCAAGGCAAACGCTTTGGTGCGCGCTGAGAGTGTGCCGCCGCTGCCGATAATACCAGATGTTATCTTATCTTTCGCATCAAATAACAGCTTGTATTCTGTCTGCACACCCCTGTTATTGATTGGACACAGAAATGCCGGATGTCCGCCAATGCTGAAATGCATCTCCTTCTCATTGCAGTTTGTCACCTTCCATGACAGGATGACATGATTTTCTTCCAGACGATAGCCAAGTTCAAGCTCAAAGTCAAACGGATATTTTTCCCTCGTCTCGTCCGTGGACTTCAGGATAAACACCAGTGTATCCTCTGTCTGGCGCAGAAGCGCAAATTCCATATCCCGCGCAAATCCGTGCTGAGACATTGGATACTCCTTTCCCTCATATCTATAACTACCGTTATTTAAGCTTCCTACAAAGGGGAACAGTACGGGTGAGGTACGCTTCCAATATTCGGGGTTTGCGTCCCACATATATTCTGTTCCAGTTGTTATTTTTTGAAGTGATTTTAACTCTGCTCCCAGCGAGTCCACCTCGATGCGGATCTGTGTGTTTTTCAGGCTGTATACTGCCATATGTGCTCTTCTCCTTTCTTGTTTTTAGAATATCATATGCTCTTTTTAATTACGCCAAATCCCAGCGGATACGGTCCTGTGTGAACGCTGATCGTCGCGCCGATCTGATACTTGGGCAGCTCTGCATCTGTGATTTCATAGCCTTTTGCGTTGAGATAGCTGACAGCTCCCCTGCGAAACTCCTCCGCCTCCTCAAGATCATAACCATAACCAACACAGATACTGTATTCTCCTGATACTGCATGAACCTCCTGAAGATACTGCCACAGCAGTTCATACACCTTCTCAAGGGACTTCTTGCGGCTGCGTGCCAGACCTGAGGGAAAGATTTCCCCCTCTTTTAGCGTGATCAGCGGCCGGATGCCCAGCATGGAGCCTGCGATTCCAGCCAGCTTGCCAATGCGCCCGCCATGTTTCAGGTAGTCAATATTGCCGACCGTGAAGAAAATCCGCCCGGTACGCTTGATTTCCTCAAGCCGCTCTATCACCTTATCATATGGAAGCGCCGCCTCGTACATTCTGACTGCCTCGATCACAAAGATTCCCTGCAATACCGTGTTGATTGTGGAGTCCATCACAGTAATTCTGGCATCAGGGAAGCTCTCAAGCACGATTTCCTTTGCATTCATCGCAGACTGATAAGAACCGCTGAATTTGGTGGTGATACAGATACAAAGGACTGCCTTTCCCTCCTTCACAACCGGCAGGAATACATCCACATAATCCTGCACAGAGGGCATGGAGGATTTGGGGAACGTTGCGGGGTCTGACACCATCTGCTCATAAAAGTCACGAATAGGCATTTCAGTGATTTCTTTTTTGTATGTCTCGCTGTCAAAAGATACATAAAAGGGAACTACGTCAACATCTTTTTCCTGACAGAAGGCTGGCGGCAAGTCACAGGAGCCGTCTGTAATGATTTTGTAATCCATTGCTTCAAACCTCTCTTATTCTCATATTTTATATAAATTTAACGCCGGAACTTTTCATCATACAAGCATGGCTGAATGACGTTTTTATTACCACGTTATGTAGATATTGGAATTATATCACGTATTTTCCCTATTGTCATCGTATATCTTCTATTTTAAAGGCAAAATTCTATCAGATTTTGGGATAGGTTGCTATGGTGGTGAAAGATTTGTCCATCGTCGGGGATTTCACCTTGTCAATCACGGATTTTACCAGCCGCCTGCCCATCTCCTCGATGCGCACATCCACGGTGAGGATGTCACTCTTAAAAAAGTCTGCCTCCAGCGTATTGTTAAACCCTGTGATCACCATTCTTTTCACCGCCTGCGAATCGCGCTGCAACAGGGCGAGCGACACATTCTTTGCCACATCGTCGTCCTCACAGATGATCGCATCGGGTATATAGGACATGTCCTTTACCACCTCCTCCACCATCGCATAGCTAAAACCAATGTTGTTCGCCGGCCGCGTGAACTGCATCCTTTCATCTAACTGGATATGGTTCTGCGTACACGCATTCAGAAATCCCAAATACCGCGCCTGTATCATGCGTGACCCTTCTGCAAATCCGATATAGGCAAATCTCGTACAGCCTTTTTGCTTGATTACATACTCTGTGAGCGCACTCATGGAATAAAATCCCTCGACGTTGATGACATCGCCAAGCTTGATGTACTCCTGTGCATTGACCGGGCTGTTGAAAAATGTCATGGGCAGTTTCTTCCGTCCAATTGCCCTGACAAATTTTACTGAGAACACGCTCAAAAAGATAATGCCCTTCACATCATCCGCAATGAGCCTCCCTGTGATCTCTCCATCCTTGTCCTTCTCGTCCACCACATGAAGCTGCATCCGATAGCCTTCATCGTTGACTGCATTGCTGATTCCTGCCAGCGCTCTTGTCCAGAAAGCAGACTCCATATGATTAAATAACACCAGTATTGTTCCTGTATTCGCCCTGCGGTAAGTTGATTTGACCTCCTCCACCAGCTTGTCATCGAGTTTGGTATACCCCATCTGCCATGCCTTCTGTACGACAGCATGTCTTGTCTGCGGAGAGACAAGCCCTCCATTGAGTGCTTTTGCCACGGTATTGCGGCTAAGCCCCATCTCAGCTGCAATATCTTGTATTGTTACCTTTTTCATCTGTTCCCCCTGCCCCTTTCTCCTCATCCTGACTCGATGAGACACAGTCTTGTATTTTTTATGCCGGCCGCATGCCGCCAAGCAGATAGATTCCTTATGCGGTCGTGTGCATCATATATAGTATTCACCCAATGATACAAAATTAGTATACGCCGCTTAATAAGATAACCGCTACGGAGAACTCCATCTCCATAACGGTTATTATTTTACAGCGCACTCTTTACTCAGCGTTCCTATCCTATTCGAATAATGGAATCTTCCCCTCATAAGAATTGTTAATCACATAATATGCCGTATAATCAGTGGGCTTTAAGTACACCTGAATCAACCCGATCTTGGATGCGTCATTTCCTCTTTTCACATAATCTTCCGTAACTCTCTTTGCAATATCTTTCATGTCTGTCTCCCGGTCACGGTATTGGAGTTCAAAATCAACCTCAACGCCGTCCATCTCTGAACGGTACCCACTATTCATTGGCTCCTCCTTGGCTGGCATCGGCTGAATCTCTGGTGCTGCCACGTCCTCCTTGGCTGGCATCGGCTGAATCTCTGGTGCTGCCAATACGGTTTTGACTTCGGCCTCTTCTGCCACACTACTTACAGCCACTTGTGATTTTAATTCTTCTTTATCCAACATTTTGTAAACCCATCCTTCCTAAAATCTGAAATAATTCTTTGTAATAAAGTAATGATTTTTCATATTTTCTTGAATCGCTGCATCTGAACAAATCTCTATCATTCTTCTTGTCCATCATATCACATTTTTTGTAAAATGAACACACTTTTTTAGAAAACTATAGTTATTTAATTATAGTTGCATATTTTAATAACAATCGCTTTTGATCATTTCAAAAAGCCAAACGGGTCATTATCTGCCATATGAACAAAGCTCATGAGCAGATACGCCGCCCTGATCGAAACCTTTTCTTCGCGGAGAATGCGGCGCACCTCCTCCTTGCCGGCTATCAGCACTTGGATAGACTCTGTGTCCTCCTGATCCCTGCGGCTGACTGTACCGCTGGCATAGCCAAAGACGGCATTGCAGCTCTCATCTGTAAAACCAGCCCCCATGTAAAATGGTCTGCGGTATGCAGCATCGCCGCCTGTATACACTTCAAATGAGAGTCCTGTCTCCTCCTTCATCTCCCGTATGGCTGCGCACTCGGGTGTCTCCCCCGCGTCGATCAAGCCGGCGGGAAGCTCGTACAGCACATCATCCAAGGGATACCTGTACTGGCGAATCAGCACGACTTTCTCTGGGTCCTCTTTTAATACTGGAAAAATAACAACGCCTTCCGCCGCACTGTCCTTCGTGAGCAGTTTGATCTGGTCTGCCTTTCTTCTGGAGACAAAAAAGTAGTCAAACGGGTGCCCGCTGTCCGTCAGTGCATCCAGATGAAACAGATTCAAAAACTTATTGTCAGATAATTTTTGTATACCAGTGTATTTTTTCATGTAATTTCCTCCTTTTGTTTGACATTTACATTCAAAAACGCTACAATGAGATTATGTTTTTGTACTACTATAACTTATTAGATAAAGAGAGGATTGGGCTTTATGAGAAAAATCCCCATCACAGCGCTTACACCTGGAATGGTAACGGCTGAAGATATATTGTCTTACGACCATAAACCCGTCGTTCCCAAAGGTATCATCCTCACTGAAAACATTATAGCACGATTAGAAGGATATTCCATCTATTATGCACATATTGAGGACAATCTTATCGTTGACATGTCCATGCCGATGACAAATGCTGTTGTTGATAAACAGCAGGATGCCGCAATCACTACTTTGTGTCAAGAAACAGCATCGGCATCAGAATCTGACATGAGTGACAACACAGAAAACAGCAGGCAGTTTCAAATATTTTCGCATCACTTTGCACGGTGTGCGGAACACTACCAGAATAATCTCATGAATTCGCTGTACCGCAATGAACCTTTCCGCGCAAATGAACTGTTGAAAGAAACGTTGTCATTACTGTCGCAGGACAGACAGAGCATCAGCGTATTTGACATGCTGCTCAATATGCACAATACCGATGACTCGGTATACAATCACTGCATCGACGTAGCACTCATCTCCAATGTCCTTGCACGCTGGCTTCACTTTACGGAGGCGGATCAAATGATGGCAACCGCCTGCGGACTGTTTCACGATGTGGGCAAATTCATGCTTCCTGCCGGTATCCTGCGAAAACCCGGCAAACTCACCCCGGATGAGTTTGAGATTGTCAAGACACATACTACAGAAGGTTTTCATCTGCTGGGACGATATAACAGCATTCCTGAACCAGTCAAAAACACAGCGCTGATGCACCATGAGAAATGTGACGGAAGCGGTTATCCCTATGGACTTACAGGTGAAGAGATCGACAAGTTCTCCAAGATTGTCACCATCGCAGACATCTTTGATGCCATGACAAGTGAACGTGTATACCGCACAGCGATGTGTCCCTTCTCCGTCATCAAGTATTTCGAGGATGATGGAATCCAGAAATATGAGATAAAATATATCCTCACCTTCCTGGAAAATGTATCAAACTCTTACCTCAATCATCGTGTCACGCTGAGCAATGGCATGGAGGGAAATGTGATTTTTATTAATCCTGACAATTTCTCCAAACCTGTTATTCGCACAGGCAGTAACGAGATTATCGACCTTCAGGAAAACTATTATCAGAGCATTCTGAAACTCTCAAATATCAAAAATTTATCCATTGAGACGATCATTTAAATAGTCCCTTACAAAAGAACCCGAAGCATACTCTTCGGGTTCTGAATCTATATTTATTCAACATCTGCAAGCGCCGCCAGATCTTCCTCACCTGTACGAATCTTCACGACTTTATCCACATTGTATACAAAGATCTTGCCATCCCCAATATGCCCTGTGTAGAGCACTTTCTTTGCAGACTCAATCACCTTCTCAACAGGGATTGCCGACACGACAACCTCCACTTTCACCTTGGGAAGCAGGGTTGCATCAATCTCTGCGCCGCGGTATTTCTCCCCAGCGCCCTTCTGGATGCCGCACCCCATCACCTGTGTGACGGTCATACCTGTCACGCCGATTGCATTCATCGCCTTGCGCAGTACATCATATCTTGCAAGCTTTGCGATGATGACAACCTTGTAAATACCAGTCGCAGACGCTGCCGGAACCTGCGAAACCTTCACCGCAGCATTTTTCTGCGCCTCCGATGCCTCCTCATAGCTGTCTGAACCAAGCTGTGTATTTTCATTTTCCTCCATAATCATGCTGTTCGAGATATCCATCATAGCGAAGCCTGCATAGGCAGAAGGCAGTCCATGCTCTGTGGCATCCAGACCGATAATTTCCTCCTCCTCGCTGACGCGCAGTCCAAAGACGGCCTTGATGACCATAAATGTAATCGTAATCGTGACCACTGTCCACAAAATCACACATGCCATCCCGGCAAGCTGTAATCCCAGCAGCTTGAAGCCGCCCCCGTAAAACAGACCTGTGCCGCAAATCTGGTTGGCGCCAAATGTCACGCCGTCGCCATATCCTCTCGCATAGGCAGGCGCTGTGTCCGTCGCAAAGAACCCAACTGCAACCGTACCCCAGATCCCATTCAGACAGTGCACTGCAACTGCGCCCACCGGATCATCAATGTGAAGCTTATAGTCAAGAAACCAGACCCCGAACACAACCAGCAATCCAGCTACCGCGCCGATCACGATCGAGCCAAATGCATCTGTCACATCACATCCGGCGGTGATTGCCACCAGACCTGCAAGGGAGGCATTCAGACACATGGACACATCCGGCTTCTTGTATTTCACCCAAGTAAAGACCATGCAGACCACCGTTGCAATCGCAGGGGAGATGGTCGTCGTCACAAAGATAGAGCCAAGCTCTGAGAGACTCGCTGCCGCCGCACCGTTAAATCCATACCAGCCAAGCCACAGGATAAATACCCCCAGTGCGCCGATCGTGAGGTTATGTCCGGGAAAAGCGTTGACTTTTGTGATATTGCCCTGCTTATCCCTCGTAAATTTCCCGATGCGCGGCCCGAGGATTTTTGCGCCGATCAAGGCACTGATACCGCCTACCATATGTATCGCGCAAGAGCCTGCAAAATCGTGGAATCCCATCTGCGCAAGCCATCCGCCGCCCCAGATCCAATGTGCCTCCACTGGATAAATGAGTGCCGAGATCACCCCGGAATACACACAGTAGGACAAAAACTTAGTCCGCTCCGCCATCGCACCTGAAACAATCGTTGCTGTGGTCGCACAAAACACTAAGTTAAACACAAAGTTTGACCAGTCAAAATCCGCATAGTTCGTAAAAATATCAAAACCGGGCTTTCCGATCAGTCCCATCAAGTCCTCTCCAAGCAGCAGCCCAAACCCGATGAGTATAAATGTACATGTTCCGATACAGAAATCCATCAGATTTTTCATGATAATGTTTCCTGTATTTTTTGCTCTGGTAAAGCCTGCCTCCACCATCGCAAACCCTGCCTGCATCCAAAATACCAATGCAGCGCCGATCAAAAACCATACCCCATAGATCTCGCCGTTGACGGCATCGAGTAATTCCTGTAATTCTGTCATCATAATCTCCTCCTCTATTATTCCGGTATTCCTTATGCGCATAAAGGACGAAAAAAGGTGCTATGGGATTCTGTCCCGTAGCACCTTTGCTTCATGTGACTTATCATACCACCACATTTTTCCATTGTCAAGGCTTTTTTGCACAAAAAACATATTGAATCAGTTCCTTTTTGATCTCACTGCGCCAGACTTTTCCCTGCGCCTCAAATCCCAAACGCTCACACAGCCGTATCGACGCCAAGTTCTTTTCATGAATATAAGAACAGTACCTGTGCTGTCCCAGCTCCTCTATCCCGTAGGCCAAGACTGCACTGCACGCCTCATACGCATACCCTCTATGCTGGTATGGCACCCCCAGCATAAATCCCAGCTCCAGACCGTCAAAGCCCTCATTGTATTCTAACCCAGCCCTTCCAATCACCTGTCCGCTATCCCTTTTCTCGATCACCCACATGCCATAACCATAAAAGCCATACACATTTTTAATATACTCTTCGGTATAGATCATCTCTTGCTGTGGATCTGCAAACAGCGGCTCCATAAACGCTGTAATGCTCTCATCCCGGTACAGCTCATACAGCTTTGGCACATCCTCCACCGTGATCTCCCGGATCCGCACTCTGGGCGTCTCCGTAATGTCCCACGGAATATCATGAAACCGCCTGTAAACCCTGTCAAGGCAGCGCGCATCAATATCGCTCAAATGTTCTACGCAGTAGGAGCCGCTTGGAAAGCACTGCTCCTTATTCTGGTCATTTAACCAGACGATATACGGCGTCCGGCTGGCGGCAAAACAGGCTGCCTCCTCGGCGTCTTCTGTTATTCGGACTTTATTTATATTATTCATGGGCATTGACCACTCCAAAATATGCCCACAGCCTCACGCCAATCTTTAAGTTATCAGCCATTTGCAGAATCCATACCTGACTTTGCCTAGGAACCAGCAGATCATCCACGGTCAAGCCAAGAATCCTGCTCAGTGTATACAGATTGTCAATAGATGGCAGTGTCCGCCCCCTGAGCCACCGATAGATCGGCTGAGGACACGACAGCCCCAGTTTCTTCTGCATCTCGCGGATCGTATAGCCGCACTTTCTGATTTCCCGCCTCATAACATGCCCTGTCATAATCAGATCAATTGTTGTCTCCTTTGTATGTATGCTTTCATTTGTCATCGTTCTGTCGCCTCCTTCTGTCGTCCTCGAACACTTTCAGACACTTCTTAAATGCAGTAGGAAGTGCAATCTCCTGTTCCAGCTGTTCTTGTGTAACCCATGTCAGTCCACTGTCTTCCGCCACAGTACTGCAAACAGCAAGCCAGCATGTCATATGCCACTCGATATGTGTAAAGATATGCTTTAACTGTAGTCCATCACGCGTGATTTCGGCAAGTTCTATCACATCAATCTCTCTGTCTGCAAGCCATTGGGTGATTTGCTGCTTTGTCATCACCCCATCTATATTTGGCAGCTCCCACATCCCTGACAGAATGCCCTGTGCACTTCGCCTTCGTATAGCAGTCCTGCCTTGATCTCTGAGTATCAACACAGTCTTTCGTTCCTTCCTGCGGTCTGGCTTCTTTTTTTTGACTGGATACTGCATCATCGTTCCCTGCTCATATGCGCCGCAGAGCGCATTTAACGGACATTTAGCACACAAAGGCTCACCGTTTGGCACACAGATCACCGCCCCCAGCTCCATCAAACTCTGCGTGAAATCCCCGCGCTGCTTTGATGGATAAACCGCCTCAAGTGCCTCTGTAACCTGTCTGCGGAATTTTGCCTCCATGATATCCTGGCGATCCTGTGTCAGTCTTGTCACTACACGCATCACATTGCCATCTACTGCTGCTCTCGCCTCCTCGAAGGCGATCGACAACACTGCACCCGCTGTATACTCCCCAATACCTGGCAGCGCCAGGATTTCATCATAGGTATGTGGAAATATTCCTTCATGGCATTGGCATATGACCTGTGCCGCTTTCTTGAGATTTCTTACGCGTGAGTAATATCCCAGCCCTTCCCAAAGTTTGAGCAGTTCTTCATCCTCGCAGGATGCAAGTGCCACAATTGTAGGACACCGCTGCATAAAACGCTCATAATACGGAATCACGGTCTCCACCCTTGTCTGCTGCAACATGATCTCTGACACCCATACACCATAAGGGTCTTTGGTCTCCCGCCACGGAAGCTGCCGGTGATCTGCCTCATACCACTCAAGCAGTGGTGTGACAATCTGATCCAGTTGATTGTACTCCATTCCTCGTTCTCCTCTCATTATACATTCATCTGACTCTTATCACAACAAAAACAGGAATTTTTTTCGTTTCAAGAAATATCATTAAATAAGAACTTATCGAAACAGGAAGCGCTATGAAACAAATAAAATTACCAATCTTAAAAAAGAAGCCCAGTCTGAAAAAACTGGCACTGCTCGTCCTTCTTCTCTCCGCTGCCTTTCTGGCTGGCAGAGGCGTCGCCTATGTCAAATATGAGAAGCTGGACGAATGGGTTGTCCCAACCAGCGGTAGCACCTCCGCGGAAAACTGGGGACTTGGCTTTGGTCAGGAAGGCACCCAGCCCACCGGAAATGCCTCTGTCGAAGAACTCAAGAAATACGATGCGCACTACGTAGGAGGCAGTCAGGAAAAAGTCATCTATCTGACCTTTGACGCCGGATTTGAGAATGGAAACACGCAGCCAATCCTTGATGCCCTCAAGAAGCATCATGTGCCCGCGACCTTTTTCGTGGTAGGACACTATCTGGAATCCGCACCGGAACTCGTAAAACAGATGGTGGCGGACGGACATTTTGTAGGCAATCATACCTATCATCATCTGGATATGTCCTCGATCTCCTCCAAGGAATCTTTTGAGAAAGAAATGCGGGATGTCGAAAAAAAATTCAAGGAAATCACCGGAACCGAGCTGGCACATTTCTACCGTCCGCCGCAGGGCAAATACAGCACAAAGAATCTTGCAATGGCAAAAGAGCTCGGTTATGATACCTTTTTCTGGAGCCTCGCCTACGTAGACTGGTATCAGGACAAACAGCCGACGAAGGAAGAAGCCTTCAAGAAACTGCTCGGACGCATCCATCCCGGCGCAATCGTCCTGCTGCACAGCACCTCCAAGACCAACGGTGAGATTTTGGATGAACTTCTGACCAAGTGGGAGGAGATGGGCTATACATTCCGCACGCTGGAAGACTTTTGAACCGACTGCCTCCGTGCAGTCAGTTCTCCCCCTCCAGCATTCTGAGATAATTTCCCTTGTCGATGTGCATCATTGATATCTGGTTCTGGTATCTCCTAAAACCATACACACAGTCCACATTCTGTATCAGGGACTGAAGGCGCTCGTCAGGAACGCAGACAATGAGCTGCAAATCCATTTTCCGCGCATATTTCAGACAGACAGCACTGCGCTCCTGGTCCATCTTGGAGAATGCCTCATCCAGCAGCACAAGCTTGACCTTGGAGTCGCGGTTGCTCTGCGAGTTATAGAGCATGGCAAATCCTGCAAGCAGTGCAACATACTTGGGATTCTGCCCCTCGCCGCCAGAATCACGCCCTGCCATCTCATCCACATAATTCTCTCGTATCACAGTCCCATTTTCATCTGTCACCTGTTCATACATGCTAAATGACAAATAATTTCTATAATCCGCATATGCTTCCATGTCCCGCATACGCTGTTCCCGGATTCTGCCGTCCTCCTCGCGTATCGGCATAAATTTATCTGTCAGGAGCTTAATTTTCTGCTCATATTTGCGATAAAATTCGTCTTCTCCCAGACTGAGCTGCCCCTCTGTCATATGAGGTCCCACATTTTTGCTGTCGAGTTCTGGTGCTGTCAGCATCTCATAGAATTGTCCCCGCTCATCCCTTGCAGGCTCTATCTTGATCTGATACGTACTATCTGCAAAATTTGTCTGGCGCAAAAGCCTGTTGATATCACAGGTATGGCGTTTGGCGGCATTGATATCTCCGTGGATTGTCGCGATCACATTCTCTCGCAGACTCTTGTAGATCAGGTTGCACTGTTTCTCGAATTCCTGTTCATACTTTGGTTCATAGTCGCTCTGGTAATCACGCAGCAGCCGGTCATACACTGCATTGTCCTTCTCCATTCCGTTAAAGCCAACAGAAGGATACTCTCTGTTAAATCGGTTTCTGGCATTCTGTAAGGTCTCCGCCTCCACTTGTTCTTTCTCCTCCAACGCACTGATCTGCGCATACAGACGATTTCGAATTGTCTGTGCAGAGCGCTCCTGCAACTGTGTGGCTGCCTCTGCCTCCATCTGTGCATCAACCTGATATCCTGTCAGCTTCTCCTCCAGATCTGTCTTTAATCTGCCCACTTCGCCCTCTTTCTGACTCCGGATCCTGGTATACTCATTTGTCAGATTCTGGTTTTGTTTCTGCTGTATCTTCTTCTCTTCCCTGCGCTCCTCGAGACGATCCTTTCGCATCTGAAGTTCTCTGTACTCCCCCTCCCTGAGCCGCGCGATCTCCTGTCTGAGTGCAGCAATATTTCCAGTGATCTTGTCAAGCTCACTTCCTGCTTGTGACAGACGAACAAAATAGTCCACATCATTGTTTAGTGCTTCAAATGCTGCTGATGCCTTCAACCTGTCTATCAAATGCCTCAATTCACGGTGCGCCTCCTCCTGCTTCTGCAAATTCTCCTGGTACACCGCAAGCTTTGCCTTGGACACTTTCGTCCCAATGCAGGCATATTTCTCATAGTCACTTTTCCTAAGATGGCGGAAAATATAATTACTGTATGAATAACAGTCCGGCGTGACACCATCGCGGACGCGTTCGAGCGCTTCGACATTTTCACACTTTTGGATGCGGCCCAAATACCGCCTGAGACATGCATCTATGTACGGCGCGTCAGCAGAGACTGCCTCATAGAGCGAATTGTCTTCTGGGACGGCATTCGCTTTGAGAATCGCATTCGTGTCAATCAGCTCCACTTCCTCATACTTTTTCATCTCGCGAAAGATCTTTGCCGCATCACATGCATATTTGGGTTCTGTCACCAGCGAGAGCTTGAGCCTGCCCATTCTGCCCTCGACTGCATTCTTCCAGATGGCATCCTCCACGTTAAATAAATCTGCGAGAATATGTACCTTGACAGTGCGTCCATAACTGTCTGTCAACCTGCGCTCGAGCGCTGTCCTTGCTTCCCTGAGCACCGCGGGGTAGGGTTTTCTGTCATTTTGCATGTCATCGACCAACCGCCCAAGCTCCTTTAACTCTCTCTCGAGTTCCCGGCGCTGTCCACTGTACTCCTCGATCATCTCATCTATAGATGCCTTTGTGTCCTGAATATTTTTCCGCAGACTTTCGCACAGCTCCTCGTCGATTTTTCCTGAGCAGAACGTTGAGATTCTATTGAGCATGGGATTGCTGACATAATCTGTGACTGCCTCGTCCGCCTCCCACTTCCTAAGCCCCACTGTGACTTTGCGCCACTGTTCGCTGTCCGCTGCGTACATTCCTTGCAGTTTCATCAGTTCCTCTAGCTGTATCTCCTTTGCCCCCAAGTCTCCTGCCCGCAAATCTGCGCAGACTTGTATATACTCCGCTTCGATCTGCTCCATGTCCGCATCGAGTTTTTTCCCAATTTCCTCCAGGCGTATCAGCTCGTTCGACGCGTTACGAATCTCCTCTTCGTCTGCCACCACCTTCTCTTGCAGCTCCAGGATATCCACACACCGTATCATTGCCCTTGTCCGCAAAATATCAGCGCTGACCACTGCCTTACGTCCTCCGGCTTCCTGCACCTGGGTCAGCAGCTCGATTCTCTTGCGCATATCTTTAATCTTTTCCTGAATGTCACGATAAGACCCTAGCTGTTCACTGATTTTTCCGATGATATCCCCATCATTTTTGGGAAACATATAGTCCTTGATAAACTGTCCTGTACCGTCTGTCATCTTGAGGGCAATTGCACTCTTTTCCATCACCGTAAAACGCTTACCGTCAATATACCCAAGCAGGCTGTCATAGAGCGCGTTTGTGTACGCCTCCTTAGAAGGATAGATGCGGTTCACATCGTTTCGTCCCCTGTTTTCACTGCTGGCGGCACGCTCCTCCACCAGCTTTCGGAGCTCCTGATTGGTATACGGATACCCAGAGCCAGTTAGATATCCCTGTTCCGGCATTCTTCCAGAATGACTAAAATAGATCATTTTTTTGATTTCCGTGTCATTCTTTCTGACTTCAAACGCCAGCCCTACGCAGTTTGCCGTATGGCTTCCTGTATCTTCGATCTCAAGCACAATATTAGAGCAGAAATCACACCCTGCGCGGTTTGCTGTCCCATCCTTCTGCTCTCCTCTCAGATAGCTTAGCACACTTCTTTTATTCCTGGCATCATCTGCCGCCTTATTGAGAAAGCTCGACGAGATACTGCCATACAGGATCACCTGTATCGCATCCATCACTGTTGACTTTCCAGAACCACTCATTCCGCTAAACAGATTGACATACTCATGAAACTCCAATATCTGATGCGTGATTCCTCCCCAGTTATTAAGGCACATTCTCTTAAATATCTTCTTTGCTTTCTTCACCTGTAGACTCCTCATACATTTTTATCAGCTCATTGATCTCCACCGATGAACAGAAAATATTGATGGTACTGTATATATAAATCGGTGTTTCATCCTCAAGGTTTCCGATGGCTCCCGGCAATTCTATGATCTGGTGCACCTTGAGCGTTGAGAGCGCATCCTGCCATTCCTGTGCCGTGAGCTTGCGTGTGAGCAGGTTGGTGCTGCTGCCAATCTCCCTGATTTCTCTAAGGCATGTCACTGTTGCATTCAGCCCTTCCCCCATAATTTTGTCCCTGTAGATCACCTTGAGAATCAACATGATACGCGTCCCCGTGAGTGTCAGACGGTCGATTGGCATACTCTCTCCCCGAATGCGAAAGATATGTTCTTGCGGATCATGCACCAGCTCACAGTCCAGCACCGACAGATAGTCCGATATAAATTCTCTGTGGTTTGCACATACGCGGTATCTGGGATTATCCCGCTGCACCAGTGTGACCGGATCACACTTGACCTCCAAAATACAGGTCTGGCGGAACAAGTCCTGGATCGTCTTTTTGATTCCCGCTGCCTCGCTCTGCGACAGCTCATCCATGTATTTCATCGTCGAATGCCTCCTCCTTTGTGATGCGGAGCGCCGAAAAAGTAAAACCGTCCCTGCTCTCAAGCTCACCTTCGAGCACGACCAGCTCCTGCCCGGACTGTCTGCCTGTGACTTCCTGCCATAAAAACAGTATTTTTTCCAAGTCTTCCACAGACTGCACAGTATCTGCCGTCGTCTGGAATACACCATCCTTCACATTGCAGTCAAAAAATGACTGCAACTCCTTTTTGGTATAGCGCGGTTTCGGCACAAAGTCTGTAATTTCCGTCCTATCCTGCTGTGCGCTCAAGGCTGCCAGAGGTTCAAAAAGCGTCTCACTGCTGTCGTGTCGCTTATAGATACTATTATCATCAAACCGCTTAAACGGCGCTGTCAACCGAATCCTTGCGCCCAGCTCATCAAGCAGCATCTGCGGATCTTTGCTCTTCTCCAGCAGTCGAATCAAATGGAACACACTGTCTTCCTCCGCAGCTCCCTCCTGAAAAATATAGCGTATTCGAGCAAGCGCGCGCTTGGCAAAGACAGCCTTTTGTTCCACAAGCTTATTATATTTTCTCTCAATCAAATCAAACTGTCGTTCTATCTTATAGATCAACTCGACTGCCTCATCGCTGTATTGCATGGCCTTCTTGGCTCGAATATACTCGGGTGAACTGCTCTCAGATGAATGCCGCACCTTTAAGAGTTCGGATTTCTTCTGGTCATGCTGGCTCAAAATCTGGCTGATCAACTCCTTCACGGATTCCTTATAGTGGTAAAAACTATCCGTGGTCGTGAGGATGGCATACCTCTCACTGTCACTGTTATTGATCTCATCCACAAGCACCTTCTGGATCTCAATAAAATTCCTGCTCCTTGAGAGTACATCGAAATAAGTGCGCATCCCATGCTGCATATTCGACAACAGTGTTTCCAAGTTTTTAGATGTTACCAGCGCACTTTTTAAAATGTCATTATTTTTTTCCTGATCTGCCTGATACGTAAAAAGCGCACTATATATAGAAAGAATACTCTCCCGCTCCCTGCTGTCATCCTCACTTTGCAGTTTCATAAACAGCTCCACATAGAGCTGGCTGTACTCAGGAAAGGACAGTATATAAGTATTTAACTGCTCATCGTAGTCACTCTTGATCCACCCCCAGCGTATCAGGGTATTTAGGATCGCTGAAGGCGTGCCCGACGCGCCCAAAACAGTGTTTTCCGTCATCGAATCCGCCGTCGTTTCCTCACTATCCTCCATCCACTCAATCTGCATTCTGTTAATCACTTCCGCAATAATTGCCTGTCCATCTTCTATCGTGAGTCCGAGCGCTGTATATACCTCATTGTTCTCATCATAAATCGACACGAGAAACATCATGTACGCATCCATATTTCTCGTTCGAAACAGCTTATAAAATTCTTTTGGTATGGTTTTTTTTAATATCATTCGTCTCTTTACACCTGTTTCTTAACAGTTCATTCGCCTGTGTCTGTCTGCATCACTTTCATATACGGCTCTGTCTTATCCCGCATGATCGCAAAGCCCTTCTCCAGTGCATCAAGAGCAAACCGATGTGTGATGCACTGCTGTGGTTTTATACGCCCGCAGCGAAGCCTGTCGAGCACATACTGCCAGTCATCGTCTGCACTGTGAGTAAACGAGGAATTCCAGCTTCCCTTTACAGTCAGCTGATTGCGAAGGATCTTCCAATATGTATTTTGATCAAACAGCATATCCGACGCCGGATTGCCCACAAGCTGCACCACGCCGTTTGGTGCACTGCACGTAACTGCATCGCTTATCGTCTCATTTTTGCCGACACATTCAAAGAAAACGTCCACTCCGATGCCTTTTGTCTGCGCTGTCAGCCAATCTCGCGCGCTGACGCTCCCATCCTGATAAATATGATCCTGCGCCACACCGATTGCTGCTGCCATCTTTCGCTGATACTCCTTATTTCCCAGCACATAGAGATTTGTGTATCCTGCCTCCCTCAAAAACATAACCAGCAGCATTCCGATCGTCCCAAGACCGCAGACCGCAATCGTTTTTGCCCTGTCCTTGCTGCCATCAAGCGCGCTGCGCATGGCATGAACTGCCACCGCCATAGGCTCCATCATCGCTGCCTGCTCATAAGTTACATTGTCTGGCAGCGCGATCAGATTCCACTCAGGCACTGCCGCATACGATGCAAATCCACCATCTCTGCGTGAGCCAAGATAACTGTAACTGCGGCACAATTCATAGTGCTGTGTCTCACACGCCACGCAGTTTCTACACGGAATGAGCGGAAAGATACCGACACGCTGGCTGCGCCACTTCTCGCTCACCCTGCTGCCCAAGGCAACCACCTGACCGGAAAATTCATGTCCCGGTATCAGCGGATGCACATGCGCTCCCGTCTGATAAATACGGGGAATGTCTGATCCACAGATCCCTGCCGCCCTCACAGCGACGATCACCTCATCCTCAGCAGGATGTGGTCTGTCCACCTCCTCAAACCGAATATCCTTTGCGCCATGCAAAACCCATGCCTTCATCAATAACGCCTCCTTATTCGCATCTGCCACAGCCGCCAAAATTTTTCAGTTCGCGGCTGCGTGTATCACTTTACATTTTAGCATTATATCCGGCTTCTGTAAATACTACACCAACCGGTTCTTCTTCCAGTTTCCAGTGCGGTACCAGCAGTACGAAATCAGATAATTTGCACCCCACCCCATCGGCACCGCATACCAGATAAACCGAATTCCCCACATCGGTGAGCAAAGCTGCGCCACTGTGACACGGATTGCCAGATTGATAAGATTTGCCAGCATATACACCTTGATATCCCCTGCCCCTCGTAAAATTCCGTCCGTTATCGCCTTAAATCCCAAAAATGCGAAAAAAAGCCCGATAAAGCGAAAATACGATGTCCCCGTCTCAAACGCCACCGCCGACGCTCCCTGCTCCACAAAGACAGACAAAATCGGACTGTAAAACAACTGCGAAATCAAGATCAGCACAACCCCAAAACCAATGATGATACCATATGCCGCATGATATCCATGCCGCACGCGCTCTGGCTTTCCTGCGCCGAGATTCTGTGCCGTAAAGGTGGACATCGCATTCCCGGTCGCAATCATTGGCACGATACACAGAGACTCAAGCCGCATTCCCGCAGAGTATCCGGCAAGCGCCGACGAGCCAAATTGATTGACCGCAGACTGCGTAAGCAGCATCCCGATACTCACGATCGACTGCTGCACGATTGACGGTACTGCGATCTTCACTCCCATCACAAACATATCACCGCGAAACTTTGAAACCCTGCCATCTGCCTGATACGTCGTGAGTAGCCGCATAAGAATCACCAGAGAAATAACTGCCGCAATTCCCTGTGCAATCACTGTCGCTGCTGCGGCACCGGACACGCCCATGCCCAGACCGCCCACCATCCAGAAATCTAATACAATATTTAATATAGAAGAAAAAATCAACAAAAATAGTGGTATCTTTGATCTGCCAAGCGCATTAAAGTCCGCCGACAAAATATTGTACATAAACATGAACGGAAGCCCGGCAAAATAAATCTGAAGATAAGACACCGCATCCTGCATGATATTGTCTGGTGTTTTCAGCGCACGCAGCACTGTAGGATTGATGCAAAACCCAAGCACTGCAAGCAGCGTGCTGAATACTGCAAAGGTGATCAAAAAAGTATACACTGAACTTTTCATTTCTCTGTAATGCCCTGCGCCAAGATATTGACTGGTCAGAACAGATGCGCCGATTCCTCCCCCGATCGCAATCATGATAAAGACAGTCGTAAAGGAATAAGATGCCCCCACTGCCGCAAGCGCATCCTCTCCCACCAGATTCCCGACAATAATGGAATCTGCCATATTATAAAACTGTTGAAATAAATTGCCTATGATCATCGGCAGCGCAAAGAAGAACAGACTTCGTGCCGGCGGCTGCGTGATCAAATTTTCTTTTGCATTCTGTGCCATTTTACTCTCCTCACTCCATCATTTGTATGACGATTTCCTGTAAAATTATAGGTAACAGTTCAGTCCCTGTGACAGCGCAGGGACTGAACCGTTACAATTATAGTTCTGTCTTCCAGAATCCGTGTAGGTTACAGTACGCGTATGCAGCGCACGCCTCATCCTGTTCAGACAATACGAAGCGGGCTGCTGGTTCATCCTGCGGGGAAAGTTTCACGAACTGACCGCCTTTTTTTGTCTCAAGGAAAATCCAGTCAATGCTGTGATCTTCTGACATTGGATGTGCCACACTGCCAACCTTCACTGTAATATCCTTACCGCTTCGCTCCACCACCGGAATATGCTTCTCACCGGCCCCCTCCGATGTCGTGCTGTCCAGCACTGGCAGATTTAATGCATCTTTTTGCCCCGATACCAGATATAAAACTGCCTCATTACTCTTTACAAATACGCTCTTATCCATTTTGATACGCTCCTTCCTTTCCTGAAAACTATATTATCCAATCCCGGCCTCACTTCTAAGGCGCTGATATCTTCTGTCCACCTCATTTTGCAGACTCTCCACAACCTCCCGATACGCTTCATCGCACAGATGTTTTGTACGCCCCATCATCGCAAGCCAGTCCGCGACAGGAATTTTCTTCCCTGCTGCATCCGGCTCATAGCTGAGCCGCGTCTTTCCCTGCTCCATCTCAAACAACGGAAAATAACAACAGTTGACGCCTGCCTCAATCACCTTGCGCTCCGTAGATGGATTGTCATTCCAGTTGAGAGGACACGCAGACAAGGCCTTGAGATATGCTGTTCCCTCTGTCTTGGCATAGTACGCCGCCTTCGCCGCCTTTTTGATAAAATCTGTGGGATTTGACTCCGCGGCAGTTGCGATATAGGGAATCCCTGTCGCAGCCATAATGCGCGGCATGTCTTTATGGAAAAAAGTCTTTCCATACTGGTTTACGCCCACATGAGATGTGGAACTTTTTGCTCCCTTGGGTGTCGAGTAAGACAACTGATACCCCGTGTTCATATACCCGCCATTATCATACTCAAAGAGCAGAATCCGATGCCCTCTAAGCGCAGTTCCAAGCGCTGAACCCATACCGATATCCATGCCGCCGTCGCCGCTGACCATCACAAAAATGATATCGCCCTGGGGCAGCTCCCCCCGCTTTTGTCTGCGGTAACAAATCTCTGCCAGACCGCTGATCGTCGCCGCACCATTCTGAAACAAATTGTGCAGATATGGCACTTTGAAGCTTGTGCGTGGATACGGCGTTGTGACAATCATACCACAGCCTGTCTGAAAAAGAAAGACGATTGGATCCTCGATCGCTCTTGAGAGCAGATTGAGGTTGACAGGTATCCCGCAGCCGGGACATGCGCCATGCCCCGGCGCAAGACGCTTTGGCATGGCTGCCGTCGCATTCAGGCTGCCGCCCTTCACCTGCACCTCGCCCATCAAATCTCTCTCAACCTGCGTCGCCCCGATGTTGGTTCTATCTGCTGATATTGGTGCGAAAAAGGGCCCCTTGTCCATTGTATCCTGAACCGTTCCCGGCGTCACTCCATAATAGTCAAAGTCCGGCGTTTCCGAGGCTTTTGCAATGTCAAGCAGTTTCTCCACATCCTCCGCATAAAAATCTTTACCGCCAAGTCCGTAAACCCGGCTCTTGATCTTCGCTCTGCCGCCAAATTTCTGCATCATGGCCCGCACCTCCAGGGAGAGATTGCCGCCCCATGCCCCATAACTGTCCTGTCTGTCCGCTACCAACAGCGATTTTGCAGTTCGACATCGTTCATACAATGCCTTCTCAGGAAACGGCCGCAGTACATTGAGCGTCACGATTCCTGCCTTTCTTCCCTGTCTGCGAAGACTGTCCACCCCCTCTTTCGCAGTCTCATAAGAGGAACCCAAAAGCACCAGCAATTCCTGTGCGTCCTCACAGCAATATGCTTCTGCCTTGCCATATTCCCTGCCAGAGAGTGCTCCGTACTCCTCAAACAGCTTGGGAAGCAGCTCATCCGCCTGCTGCATGGCAAGATGGAGCTGATAGCGGTTATTGATCAAATCCGGCTCATTCATATAAGATCCCACCGTGATTGGATTGGATAGATCCAGAAATGGATTGGGATCTTTTTTGGGACCGATAAACTGCCTTACTGTCTCATCCTTCTCAAACCGCAGACACCGTCTCTTCTGATGACTTGTGAAAAATCCATCATACGCTACCACCACGGGAAGCCGGACCTGCTCTGCCAGCCTGAGTGCAATTATATTAAAATCATACACCTGCTGTACAGTATGCGCAAACAGAATCGGCCATCCCGCATTTAACAAAAACATAATATCACTGTGATCTCCTTTGATGGACAGAGGACCAGAGACTGTCCTGCACGCCACATTCATCACCATAGGATACCGTGTGCCAGACTGGACTGGAAACTGTTCCAGAGCATACAGCAGACCGTTCGCACTGGTGGCATTGATTACTCTGCCGCCGCCGACTGACGCGCCATAGCAAATGCCTGCTGCACTGTGCTCTCCCTCCGCCGCAATCATAATCAGATCTGTCTCACCTCTGGCGCGCATCTCATCAAGATTCTCCGCTATCTGAGTGGAGGGTGTGATCGGATAGTATCCCATGAGATCATATCCGATTTGTTTGATCGCGATTGCTGCGATCTCGTTGCCGCCTGCATACTCGATTATCTGCTTCTCCATTAGACCTCTCCCCCTTCTATCCTTTTTTCTGTCAGATATGATTCCGAGGTAATATAGCCGTCCGGTCCAGTTTTCACATAATAATCCGGTGCGCGCAGCATATCCTGATTCGGCAGAAAGTACTGCTTGTCCGAATGCTCTGCCTCGATCCCCCGCACCAGTGCACTCACAGGACAGACATCCACGCAGCGCATGCACCCCTTGCAGTGATAGTAATCAAGACCTTTGTTCACCATCATCTTCCTGCCCTTAAATTCTCCCTCAGCAAACTGAAACACCATATCAGGGCAGGTCGAATCGCACAGCCCGCAGTTGATACACCGCTCTTTGATAAAAACAGGCAGATATCCCTGTCTGGAAGGAGACAAGTCTGCGGTCACTGTACTGCCAAATCTTGGATTCACACCGCCAACAGGCGCTGTCACATATCCCCATTCCTGACCGCTGTCGGACTCCTCGTGCCCTTTTTTTTCACTGCTCCTGTGCTGGAAAAGCTCGATCTCTGCCTTTAATAACTGTCGCACCCTTTCATAACCCTTTTGAAGTCCTTGCAGATTATTCTCAAGCGCAGCCGGATATTTTCTGCCAAGGCTGTCCCTGCAAATCTGTCTGGCATATTCCAGATCAACAAATCCCATCACTTTTGCCATTGCGCCAAGCATCACCACATTGATTCTTGATTTGGTCTCCATCGCAATCTGTCTGGCGTTCACCACATAACAGTCGCCGATCAAATCAGGCAGATTGCCCATCAGCTCCTCCTGCCCGTGATCCAGTGCTATAATTCCCTTTGTATGAGCGCCGCATCCTTTCCACGTCTTCGCATCACGCATCAGTGCCTGATGAAAGATAACCAACAGATCAGGGCTTACGACCGGTGAATGTACCCGTATTTCTTTGTCCGGCGCACTGAATCGAATATACCCTTTCACAGGCGTCCCTGTCTTCTCTGAACCATAACTGGAAAATCCCGCGCTGTTGAGATTCAGATATCTCACTGCCAGTTCTCCCACCATTTTCCCACACAAATTAGCACCCAGTCCGCCGATGCTCTCCAGACGGATTTCATAATAATCTTTCGTATTAAAAAGCTGATTGATATTCCCTGTCATGGCTGCTCCTCCTCTAAACACAGTATGAGGATTTCAGCGGAAATTATTCATGATAAAATGATAAGGAAATGAATGGTCATCCGACTGCACCCATCAGCGTATATGCCAGTGTTCCCACAACACCACTCCCCAAAATAATCGTAATTGCACTTACTTTGAATTTCCTGAGAATGACCAGCGATGCGATAAAGATCACCAGCTCAACAACACGGACATCGCGCAGTATGATATCGCCCAATTCCGCCTGAAACAGGCCAAGCATCAGGATGGATGCCCCCGCCGAGGCGATCAGTGCCACAACTGCCGGTCTCAACGAGCCAAGCACCACCTGAACACCGCTCACGGTGCGGTATTTGTAATAAAAATGCGCCAGTGTGAGACAGATACAAAAGGAAGGAATGATACAGCCTATCGTACAGATCAGCACCCCTGGAATCCCGGCAATGCGCATCCCTACAAAAGTTGCCGAGTTGATGGAGATCGGTCCCGGCGTCATCTCTGCCACTGTGATCAAATCCGTAAATTCCTCCATCGTCATCAATTTATGAATATTGACGATCTGTTCCTGTATCAGTGGAATTGCCGCATAACCACCGCCTACGCTGAACAGCCCAACCTGCATAAAGGCAAAAAATAATTTTAATAACAGCATTTAGGACACCTTTCCTTTCTTATTTTTATTGAGGGTAAAAAATAAGTCTATCAAACCGATTCCCAGACAGACAAAAATGATAATCATCGCACTGACATCCAATAAATACGTTGCGATAAATGCAGACACCATCATCACAATATACAGGAGCCGTCTTGTCTTGACTACATTTCCTGCCAGATTGATCACAACGTCAAAAATCACTGCGGCAACGCCAGCCCGCATGACCTCCAGCGCAGTTGCGATATAGGGATTTGTGCGAAATTGCTCATAAAATACAGATATGATTGAGATAATAATCATCGGTGGAAGAATTGTTCCAATAATCGCAGTCAGGGAACCTATGATACCTGCCATGCGATATCCGATAATGACAGAGGCATTGACAGGAAGCGGTCCCGGCGCAGACTGTGTGATCGCTGTCACATCCAACATCTCTTCTTCCTCAAGCCACCCAAGCTCCTCCACATACCTCTTCTTCATCAGAGAGACAATGACAAAACCGCCGCCAAATGTACAGGCACTCAACACAAACATGGATCGAAACAATGTCCACAACTTACCATAATCCTTTTTCATTCTCCATCTTCCTTTCACTACTGTTGATATTTTAGTATGTGAAATCATCGGAAAAATATGTATTATGCCTCAATGCTGTTTCATCCACCAACATAATCTCATCTTTTTGTCGGGAGATCTGAGCTGGCTGCAACTGATTTCAAAGACACTGCCATCCTGTGTGCTCACCGTAAATTTATCCTCTCTGTCATTCATCTCAATGTCCTTGATACACATATTCTCTGCATCGTTAAGCAGCTCAAAGACCTTGTCCTTAAAATACTCCAATCTCATATTTATACCTCTTGCATGCTTTGGCACCTGCCAATTGTCATCTACCGTAAAACCCTTTATAGCAGCATTATTTTGCAGAACAA
Source organism: Lachnospiraceae bacterium (assembly GCA_009774345.1). Classification (GTDB taxonomy): domain Bacteria; phylum Bacillota; class Clostridia; order Lachnospirales; family Lachnospiraceae; genus COE1. The sequence goes on from VSNR01000026.1 coordinate 31,116, forward strand.
TTTTTCAGAATATAAGTTTGTACATCTAACAATATATTACT
>VSNR01000260.1 GCA_009774345.1 Lachnospiraceae bacterium
CCTATAATTTTAATGATTACCCTCTTAAATCTATACTATTTATACGAATTTAGGAAATTTATTCTCCCTCTACCCCATTAGTAAAATAAAAAGCATTTGAATTTTATGTTCAAATGCTTTTTATCCATTACGCTATTCAGCGATTCTATTTATCCCCGTAATGATATCGACACGCCAAAGTATCAATTGAAGATTTGCATCATTTACTGCCAACAAGATGCATCACCTTCTACCTCTAAAGCGTCCTCATATTCGAAAAATTCATAAAGCTGTCCTCTCCGCCTGGTTCAGAGCTGGCTACTCTGACTGCCACAAATTTTCTGCCTTGCGCCACCGCTTCATCCAGCCGGTTCTTTCCTGCACAGAGAGTAAAAATGCCGCCTTTCTCAGTGACCTCTATCTCCCCCTCCGCGGACACTTTTCCAGCAGCTTCCGTCTCGGGAACTTTGATAGACGACGGATTGAGCTCCATCATTTTATCAAAATCTCCATTCTGATATGCTCTCAGTTTATCTAAAATTTCCTGTACAATCTCATCAGGCGCTGCGCTTGTGCTCTCTATTACCAAGTTATAATTGCCCATATCATAGTAATCAATGTCATAAATCTCTTTGTACCGCACTGTCTCAAGTTTTTGTCTGTTGATTAACGCCTTGCGGCACGCTGACTGCGACTCATAAGACTCTGAATTGGCACGCAGGCTGTCATTAAACACTCTGCGGCTTGCCTCATCAATATCTGTAATGATAAATATTTTGAAGCTCTCTGGTGCAAAATGCCAGGCAAGACGCGAGTCAAATACGACCTGATCACGCTCTTTACCGATTCTGGTCGTGGTGTCGTCGATCATCTTGTCCACTGAATGATCACCGCGGCTTGCCGCCTCATTGATCTGTTTGTTAAATTCTTCGACAGACAACCCTCTTTCCATTGCAAGTTGTCTAAAAATATTTCCTGTTGATGAATATTCATATCCCTTTTCAATTAATTTTTTTGCTACACTAGATTTCCCGCTTCCTAAATTTCCCGTGATTGTAATATTCATTCTCTAACGCTCCTCCATCTATCAGACATGCTATTTTATTCAATTACTGTTCCATACACTTCAAGCTGGGTCAAAGCAGGAAATGGAGACTGTGTTTCTGCCTTAATCAAATTCCTGAACTCTATCCATGTGATCGTTCGCTTCTCAAAAGTAATCTCCTGACCTGTCGCAAGCTTTTTCAAATTCGCTGTCACAGAACTTCCATCTGAAAATGCGAGTGTGACTTCTTTCCACCAGTTATCATGTGGAAAATCAGCCCTTAGATAAATAATTACCTTGTCTGTCTCGATTTCACGCCCGAAGTCAACCTTCAAACACGCCTGCGGATCGCGGTTAATTCCCCATGACGCATATGGCCATTCACCGTGAGAACTGTTTGCCTTCACACCGTCGATAGCATTTCTGGCAGCAAATACCGCCTCATTTCTGGTCTCTACATTGGCAGATGCATGCGGAAAAGAATTGTTGTTCTCATGGCTGTCATATACATTGAGCGCCTGATTTCTGTATGCAAAAATCTCTTCTTTGGTCGCATATCTCGCACAGATATAATGGCAGGTGCCCGCAAACGCCTTTGGCGAATACCCACGTCTTGCCTCCCCAAATGGTACAATGATATCCACATTACCTTTCACATAAATCAACGCTGTCCCCATCGCATCATCTGCCTGAAATACAAAATACCGCGGCTCGCCAAAATATTCGAGCACAATCCTGTCGCCCTCCTCATACGCAGAGGTTGCTACCAATGTTACTTCTTCCTCGCCACGCTCAACAAACTTTGTCTCACCTGTTGCCTTTACTACTTTAATTGAAAACATTCTATTCTCTCCTTTCTTTTGTTTCATTATGGATTGCATCTTTTACATGGTTCATATCCCTGTTCGACAATTGTTTCTCTGCTTTGCGTTGAATCCTCTCGATTATTCTCTTCTGGCAATGAATTACAGGAGGGCTTATGAAATTTCTTAGATTTCGTATTTAGCACGTAAGTAACCTTATCTTTTTCTGTTTCGTCCTTTTGTGCCGGAGACTTCGCAGGATCGGATTTCTGAATTGGCGCGTTCCATACGGAACCGTTTCCATTCGGTTCTCCTGCCTGCCATGTATTCGATTCAGGAACATTGAAGGTAATCTTATTACCGTCAGAAGTGGCTATAATTGTACCTTCTTCGTCTGTCCTGTAGACCTTTACCCCATTCATACGAAATGTGTTGAGTGTCTGTGCGTGCGGGTGTCCGTAAGAATTATCTTCACCGCAGCTAATGACTGCACTCGAAGGACTGACTGCCTCAAAAAATTCCTCTGAAGTGGCTGTCCTGCTGCCATGATGCCCTGCCTTGTATACGTCTGCCGAAAGATCCAGACCATTTTCCAGAATATCCTGTTCTGCATCCTCCTCGGCGTCACCTGTAAACAGAAAACGATTCTTTCCATTCTGAATCAAGAGCGCAATCGACGCATCATTGGGATTATTATAAGTATCATTCGGTGCCAGTATGGTAAACTTGGCTGTTCCCAAAGAATACTTTGCGCCAACTTTTGGAGTCGTTTGTTTCAGGTGCTTGTTATCAAGTGCCTGTATCAATTTCATGTACGTCTTATTGTCTTTTTCGTAATTTGATACAAATACCTTATCAATGTTAAATTTGGTGATAATGACCGGCGCACCGCCAATATGATCTGAATCTGGGTGTGTCAAAATCAAATAGTCCAGCTTATTGATTTTTTGCTTTTGCAGATAATTTTGTATTGCGGTTCCCTTCGTCGCTTCACCGGTGTCTATCAGCATGGAATGGCCTTCGCACGTAATCAATGTCGAGTCTCCCTGACCGACATCAATAAAATGCACTTCCATTACACCTGCTGCCTCATCTTGCTTTTTCTCCCCGGAAGCCTGAGACATCCTGGAATTAACAATGATTCCTCCACCAGCAATAATCACAGCCGCCAAAAATAATGTCAACAATTGTCTATAAATTTTTCTCATAGGTACCTCCTAAAAACAGTGCAAGAACCATTTGGATATTATTAGTATATCCTCGCCCTTGCACTGCGTCAATACTCCTAGATAAAATTCCTCTTTGCGGCAACATACCGCTTTTTTACTTCATAGTAAGATATGGTTTCCGCTTGTCAAAAAAAAAATTATTACCCTAACTGAAACACTCCTTCAACGCTGCGGACAAGCTGCTCTAACCCGAACGTTCCATCATTTACGATAGAGCAATAGTTTTCCTCCCCGCACTGTTTCTGTATCTCCAAGGCAAACAAAGCATCTCTGTCCATCCAATTAAAAAAAGCTTTTTCCTGATCTGTACAGCCTGACAATACATAGGGAACCCACTCCCTTTTGCTGTAATGAGAGACTTGAAATTCCTTAGACGGCGTCACTGACACATATCTGCCTTTGGAAATATGGAAGCGCTTCATCAGTTCCGGCAAATAAGCTGCACCTTCTGTGATCACATTATCTGCTTGCAGCTTCCCCAAATCCTCCCATACAAACGAAAAAATCTCTTTATAATAGGCGATTTCCTCCCTGCACTGCACCAAAGGTGCTCTCATCCAAATCTCCTCCGCGCTCATACAGGTCTGCTTTTTACAGATTTCATACCCTCTTGCTGCCCCCATCTGAGTATACTTGTCCAAGAAATCGTCCACCTTAAAATAGTATAAATTATACTTTGCTGCAAGAAGCTCTGCCACTGTACTTTTGCCGCTGCATGGCGATCCCCCTATATAATAGATGTTCATCTGCTCCCCCATCCTCCTAGAAACAATACAAGTACCATTTTGATATTATTAGTATATCCTCGCCCTTACACTGATATATGGGTATCACATTTTCTGACGCGATACAAGCCAATTTTAGACTCAAAAACCAAAAGCGATACACCTTACAAGAAATACCCTAAAAGCGATTACAGGGCATTGTAGAGCACCGCACAGATATTTAAAGCAAAAGCATCATGAAAGCTTGTCACGTAAGAAAGAATGTAGTATATTGTCGATATGGAACAACCGTGTTGCAAGGTGGAAAGCCTCCCTAACTTGATAGATAGGAATAATAAGCGAAAATAAATAAGCCTACCTTGTACTTGGCAGTCGGGTAGGCTCATTGTCCAACTTGGAGGTCAACCACTTTGTGGGCGGTTGTTCCTTACCTTATGTCTAATATAGCATATCCGGCAGCAGGACGCAAGAAGTTTATATTCCCTCTCCTGTGTCTCTCATTATAAAGTAAGCGGCAAATAATCGGCGTCTATAAAAGGAGCGCAGCCTATGATATCGTACAGTTAGAGCACCTTGATA
>VSNR01000261.1 GCA_009774345.1 Lachnospiraceae bacterium
ATGTGTCAACGTCGTGCATATTGTTCTTTTCCGTTACCATGCTGATTAGCTCCACGCATAGGACGTAGGTAATGACAAGCCCCGCTATGTGTACGATCACATTCTCCGATAGTGTCCGTATCATGCTGAATATGCCCGCGTTCCAGCCCTGCGGGGTCTGCCCTACCTCGGCGGCGATAGTGCCGACTTTCTCGTTTACGTCTGTAAATACCCGATAAAGTCGGTTTTTACAGCTAAATTGTTTTTAACTGGATTTTTTATTGAATTGTTTCCCCATTCCCGCTGTCGGTCAGATTTCCGATGAAACGGTAATGGATTTCGATAGACTGAACTTTCTCACCATTTACCCGGCGTTTGTCGCCCACTAAAATCTTTGTGATAAGTTCATTGATGATACAAGAATTTAATTCTTTCAGGTCACTGTACTGCCGGATCAGGCTTATCCACTTCCCCGCATTCTGCTCTGTAGCGTCATGCTCTGCCGACTGCTCCTGCAATGCGGAAAGCTGTTTTTTGAGTTCTTCCTGCTCCCTCTGGTACTTCGGCATAAGGTTGTCTATGCTTGCCCCCGCAAGCCTGCCGAGTGCGTAATCCTCATATAGCTTGCTTATGACTTACTCGATTTCCCCAAGCCTTTTCTCAATGGTTCGCCTTTTCCCCTCAACCAAACCATAATCCACGGTACTGTTAATCTGTTGCTGTTCCATAACCCTGCCAAGGACTGCCTGCTCGTCTGCAAGTGCCATTGTCGCCCATTCCCTGATGTCCTTCAGAACGATGTCATACAAGTCCTGCTCCTTGATGCGGTGCGGCGTGCATCCGTCCGGCCCGTTCGCCTTGTAGTTCTGGCATGAGCCGAAATACGTCTTTTCAGGATTGTTTTTGCTTGTCCGTTCAGGAAAGAATGAAATGCGCCTGCCGCAGTCCGGGCAGTAGGCAATGCCGGAAAAGATACTCGGCTCCCTTTTTGCCTTGCACATCCGCCTGCGCTTCCCGTTGACTTCCTGCACACGCTCCCACAGTTCCAGGTCAACAATCGGCTCAAAAATGTCCTTTACCACCACCCACTCGTCTTTGGGCTTCACATAGTTCTTGCCGACCTTGAACAGCTTTGACTGTTTCTGCGCCACAAGGCTCCCGATGTAGACCTCGTGCGAGAGTATCCATTTTATCGTCGTTTCATTCCAGATATAGTTGGATATGTCACCCTCGCCTTTGAAGCGTGTCCACGTCCTCTCGCCCCTTACATGGTGCCAGTATGCCGGTATCGGTATGCGCTCCCGTTTCAGCACGTTGCCGATTGCCTTGTAGCCTTTCCCCTGCACGGCAAGCTCATACATACGCCGTACAATCGGCGCTGTTTCCGCATCCGGTATCAGCTTGTGGCTGTCCTCCGGCGATTTCCGGTAGCCGAACGGCGGCACGGTGCTGTGGTAGACGCCCGCCCTTGCCTTCGTGGTCATGGTGCTGCGGATTTTCTTTGAGATGTCACGTGCGTAAAAATCGTTAGATAACCTCGCATAAAGAAGGATAGATTTCAGAGTTCCACATAGCCGACAAAGTTGTAGTAGATTTTGATGTCCCGGTGGGTCTCCCCGGCGATTTCGTACTTCTCGCCTACCTCAATGCGCTTCACGAGCCGCAGGAGGGTGGGGCGGTCCAGTTCCTCAAGCTGGGCATAATCGCGGATGACGGCCAGCCATTCGTCGGTGGCCTGCTCGTCCTCCTGGGTGGCCTCCAGCTGGGCGGTGAGTTGCGTCCGCTGTTCCAGCTTGCTCCGGCGTTCGTCCTCATAGCGGTTCATCAGCTGGACACACAGCGCCTCCGGCTGCGGTAATCCCTTTGATACCGCATGGAGCCGCCGCAGTCCGCGCAGTAGAGGACGCCAGCGAACAGGGAGATCACCCCATCGCTGCCGGAGCGTCCCTTGGACGGATGGTTGTCCAGCCTTTGAACGGCATCCCAGACCTCCTGGGAAATGAGCGGCTCATGGGTATGCTCCACCTTGATCCAGTCCTCTTTCGGCTTGCTGACCTGCTTGTGGACCTTGTAGGAAACGGTGCCGGTCTTGTTCTGCACCATGTGACCCAGATAGACCTCATTCCGCAGAATGGTCTTGACCGTCACATCGTTCCAGTAGGGTGTCTCGCCCCGCAGGTTCGGCCTGCCCTCCGCCATGTAGTAGAAGCCGCGGGGAGAGGGTACGCCCTCCTCATTCAGTGTCCGGGCGATCTTCCGAAAGCTGTCCCCCTGCAAACGCATATCGAAAATGCGGAGAACAACAGGGGCGGTCACCGGGTCGATTTCGAGGATGTGCTTGTCCGCCGGGGATTTTCGGTAGCCGATAGGAGCGTAGCAGCCGACATACTTACCCGTCCGAAAGGTGGACTGCTTGACGGCGCGGATTTTGCTGCTGGTGTCGCGTGCATAGAGGTCGTTCATGACATTTTTCAAAATCACCAGCATCTCATTGTTCTTGTGGATGGTGTCCACGCCGTCATTGAGAGCAATGAACCGGCACCCCATCGAAGGGAACACGATGTCCGTATACCGGCCAGCCTCAATGTAATCTCTACCGAGGCGACTGAGGTCCTTGCACAATATCAGATTGATTTTCCCAGTTTTGGCATCGGCGATCATCTGATTGAACATAGGACGGTCGAAGGTCGTACCCGAGACTCCGTCATCGCAGTATGCCGCATAGAGATTCCAGCCCTGCTCCTGCACATAGCGGCTGAGCATGATTTTTTGGTTTTCGATGGACACGGACTCCCCGGTTCTTTCATCGTCGCGGCTGAGCCGACAGTAGATTCCAACATTGTATTTTTCCTGCATCTTATTTTTTTACCTCCCTGGACGCAGGAACATAGCATCTGTTACCTGCTCTCATTATAGCCGCTTTAGCACTGTAAAGCAATAGCTTTCTGACGGACATCGAAATTTTTTACGCCGTCCGCCGCCTATTCCGCTCCAGTTCTGCTGTGTCAATAACTTCGCCCATTTCCGCTTTTTCCGCAAAGCTGCTGGACAGGTGATAGGTCACTCCGTTCATTTCCACATCAAGCCCCAGGTTCAAAAACACGCCCCGGCGCCCGCCGCATTCAAAGCCGGGAAGTTCCCCCGCCACTGTAATTTCTATTAGCCGTTTTTCTGTTTTCATGTGATACCTCCCATACTCCGCAGAATGTCCACGGTGTTGCCCAGCGCACAATAAAGTGCCTCATTGTCTGGATTTTTCATGCTGGACTTCGCCGCCATTCGGATTTCCCGCAGGGCAACCTCCACCTCCCGCGTGGTGTATCCGTTTCGAACGGCGGCGATGGCAAGGTTGGCAAGATAGACGCAATCGGTGTAGCCCAGCTTGTCCTGCACCGCCATTCTGCCGAGCTGCTCCAGGATGCCGTCACGGGATTTTAAGGTGGCGGCTGTTCTGTCCTCCCGCCATAAGACCTCGCTGTTTGGAATTTCGGTAGCCGCTACCGATAACAGGTGAACGCCCTCATACATATACATCTTGTTCAGCGCCTGCCGCCTGCTGGGGGCGTATTCCTCGGTGATGCGGGCGTCCAGCTTCGGCCTACCCCGCTTGCGTTTGACTTCTTCCGTTTTGACTTTTTCCATTGTCCGGCCTCCCTTCAAAAACAAAAAAACGCGGATACAATAAGACCGACCCCAGCAAAAACGCTGTGGTTCGGTCTATGTATCTGCGTGAAAAATATGTACAGTATTCAGTTCCCCGTTATGGTAGCACAAACGGATGTTCCTGTCAATGGCTTTGGGGAAAATTTTGTCGAGAGCCGGCGAAAACAACAGCAGTGCGAAGATATCAAACTCTTTCACTGTCAGCATAATCTCGGTCTCGCAGATATATACCAATCGGTTTTCCAAGCAGAAGTATAAACCTTCTGCCTGGACTTCCGTTAATCTGGCGTCAGGAGTAATCTGGATAATTTGAGGAGAGACACTGTGCGGAGAAGTATTGGGACTGCATCCTTGCTTTTGTGCAAGGACATATTGCATCATTTCCTGTTGCTGGCTGACATTTTCTGTTCCGTCGTTGTTCCCGGATCGCCGGTGTAGTCGTTCACCTCGCTCAGCGCAATTCCAGGCCGAGAGCATTCAATAAAAATAATCATCAAAGCCAGCAGAAGGAAGATCACACCACACAAAGCATAGGCAATCATCAGCCTTCTGCCGCGCTTTTTTCGCCTTGCTCTGACGGATGCTTGGCACTCCCGTACCGTCACGGTTCAAAAATCACCTCCTTCCCGTCCGATTTTAGAATCATGGTAACTTTCTCACCGTTATAGCCAACAGACAG
>VSNR01000262.1 GCA_009774345.1 Lachnospiraceae bacterium
CCCCTATTGACTAAAGTATCTCTACATTATAATATATGTGAGAAGGTCTGTCATCCGGCTCGAATCTGGCAGGCCAGATTTAGACAATACGCGGACACTATGGAAGTGCAGGGATTTGTCAATCCCGCGACAAAGCCTGCCCAAGCGGGTTTTGAACACAAGGTATTATTAAATAGTGAGGATGTGAAAATATGAAAATCGAAAAAGTTAATGACCATCAAATTCGCTGCACGCTGACGAAAGCAGATTTGGCTGACCGCGAGCTCAAGATCAGCGAGCTTGCCTATGGCACCGAGAAAGCAAAGAATCTCTTCCGCGACATGATGCAGCAGGCTTCCTATGAATTTGGATTTGATGCTGATGATATTCCACTGATGATAGAAGCGATACCGCTCAATTCTGAATGTATTGTTTTAGTGATCACCAAAGTTGAGGACCCGGAGGAGCTTGACACTCGCTTCTCGAAGTTTGCGCCTTCTGTTCATGACGAATATGAGGACGACGACCTTGGGAATACCCTTGACAGTATGCTTCAGAGCCTCTCTGAAGGCGCTGATGACGTGCTGGACCTCTTTAAGAAGATTCATGACGGTCATCTCGCTGAAGCCACTGCCGAGACTTTAAACGGCGCTGACAAGGCAAAGCTCAAGTCCCCGGCTACTGCAAAGCAGGCTGTCGGCATCGACCTGACACGCATTTACGCCTTTGAGTCTCTGAATCAGGTGACACGCCTTGCCCACATCTTGGCACAGCATTACAACGGCAAGAACTCACTCTACAAGAACGAGAAATCTTCTGGTTATCTGCTGGTTGTCACGCAGTCAGACCACACCCCGGAAGAGTTTAACAAGATCTGTAATATGCTCTCAGAATATGGTAATCCTGAGAAGCTTGCCTCTGCGAACGAAGCCTATATGGAGGAGCATTTCGAGCCCGTCATCAAGGACAAAGCAGTTCAGGCATTGTCCCTCGTATAATCATCTGAATCAAAAAAAGTCCACGACTTTTGTCGCAGACTTTTTTTGATTCACACAGCACTTGCAGTTATGCGAGCGCTGCAATCTTATCCATCAGCGCATCAATGTCCATGCCGTGAACCATTGCCGCCTCCTCTAAGGACTCGCCCTGTGCGGACGGGCATCCCAGACAGTGCATCCCAGCCTCCATGAGCACTGGCGCCACCTCCGGCTTTGTCCTCAAAATCTCACCAATTGTCATATCTCTCGTGATCTCTGCCATTCTGATTTCCTCCTGTCATTTGTTTATCCCTGACACTTTTTTCTTATTGTGCCTGAATTGCGGTAATTTATTCGCCGTTACCACAATTACTATAATATATTTCAAAGATTTAATCAAGAGGTTTCATTCAATACGCACTCTTCGTTACTGTTCACTGCGTTCCAGTAACAGGCAAAAATCCATGCAAAAATTGCAATACGAACTTCGTTCGTTATGCAAATGGATTTTTGCTTTTCAAGCTGTACGTTTTTTCACGGAATGCGCAGTTCAGCGCATTCCTGACCTGTGAACAGTAACTATTCTTCCCGTGTATGCTCTAATTTGTCCGATCTCTTTGCATCATCTGTCACAGTCTTTATTTTCTTTTTGGCTGCCTGCTCCACGATTTCCTGTCCCATGCCTCTCATATAATCCTGCACGATAGCCTGATTCTGGCGCCGATTCTGCTCTTTCTCAGAAACCTTTGCCGCCGTCTGCACCCCGGTATCGGACAACGCCTTGATCTGTAAGTCTGTCGCCGCGCGGAAATCATACATCTTCTGGTACTCCGCGATTTCCCTGTTCACCGCAATCTCTTTGGATTCCTCTAAAAAATTCTGATATGCTCCGACCCGCTCGCGAAGGTCAAAATCATCATGTTCAAACACCAGCATAGTCTGCTGGTAGCTGTCGTCCAGCATCCGGCTGTAATCCCTCTGTTCATCGGATTCGTCAAGCCGCTGGCTGTCAATCTCATCTAAGTTTCCTTTATTTTTGGCATCGTACCGCAGCACCTTTCTCCGCGCTGCAGCTTTTTGTTCATCGGGAACTACAGCCTCCTCCGTGCCGTCTGACACGTTTCCTTTGACAAGTTCTTGCTCCTGCGTCTCTTCGCTGATCTCCTGCTGATAACTGTCCAGACTATCCAAACTGTCCTCGATCATCTCCGCCTCTGCGGCTTTGTTTGCCACAGTATCCGCATTCTGTGCATCCTCTGCGTCCTGTCTGGCAGCCTCCTCCTGCTGCCTCTTCTCTATTGCCTGTTTCATATCCTTTAATGCGTTCTGATGCATGAGAATATTATTTTTCATTTCCTCTTCCAATAGTTTCTGCTGCTTTTCGCTCTCTGATTCGTTCCGCTCGTCCTGCAAGCGAAAACGACACATTTCAGCATATTGTCTCTGAATCAAATTCGGCAGCGCTTCATTCAGACGCTGCTCCTCCTCTGCGCTCACTTCCCCGCCGCCAAGAACGGTCTCTACCAGCTTCTCAATCGACCGCGCTGTCACTGTCGTTCCCTCTCCCGTTCGCTCAATTGGCGCTTGCTCCTCTGCTTGTGTCTGTATCTGTGTCTGTGTCTGATCTTCTAACTGCGCAGCGGCAGTCCTGCGCGCAGATGCCATGCCCTCCGGTGAGATCTCGACGACCGCAGCCTCCTCCTGCTGCAAACCATAATCTGCTGCCGCAAACGTGCCTTGTTTCATTTTGCATTGTTCTGCGTAGCTTTGTGTCCATTTGTACGGTGTTTGTACCCTTATCATGATGTTTTCCCCCTTATATTATAAATAACACACAAGGTACTTTCAGATGTATAAGTATAATAAAATACTATTCAAAAGAAAATGACCATGTACACCAAACTTATTATACAATAAAAACAGCCTGATTGGTAGACCATATCACTTTTTTCTCTGCACAATGCCTTAATTCTTCAACCTTTGTTATCTCAAAAATCCGTCTACCCATTCTTCCTTATAATAATTTTTGATATACTTCACTATTATTCACAAGTGCATCATGCTTACCACTGGTAATAACTCTGCCCTGTTCCATTACAATAATCATATTTGCTTTTATAATCGTTGACAGTCTGTGTGACACAAGAATGACTATCTTTCCATTTTGTACAAGCTGTACTAATATACTCATTATAAGTTTTTCATTTTCGCCATCCAAATCAGCAGTTAATTCATCTAAAAGATACACATCCGCATCTTGAATCAAACTTCTGGCTAATGCCAGTCGATGGAGTTGACCTCCCGAAAAGTGACTTCCAGTCTCACCTAAAACAGTATCATATCCTTGCGAAAGCCGCTCAATATACTCATTCATTCCTACCAATTCACAAACATTTTTAATTTCTTCCAGAGAAATCTGATCATCTATCATCCGCATATTATCGACAATTGATCTATTGAAAAAAAATGGTTTTTGTTGAATATATGCTATTTTAGAAAATAAACACTCTTCTTTAATCTGATTTACATCTATGTCATTTAAATATATCTTACCCTCTGATGGTTCATAGAAATTCATAATTAAATCCAAAAATGTACTTTTTCCACACCCATTGCTCCCTACAATAACATACAGTGAATTTTTATAAAATTCAAAACTTATTCCCTGTAAAACCTGCATTCTTTGATCATACCCAAACCTTACTTTATCCACCCTTATACTTTGTATTGTGCTTAATGACACTTTATCTTTTTCTCTTTCTCTATTCTTACATTGCTCGCAATACTGTAATATTCTATCAACAGACACAGATACAGACTGTATTTCTGTCCCCATATTCACCAAAACTGAAAGTGCATTAGAAAACCACCCTGCATAATTATTAAATGCATAATACAGTCCTAGTGACAAATTCCCTTGTATTATTTCCATACAGGCAACTAACAAAAAAACAACCTGTGTTATGCCTGAAAGAATCGTATTAAAACTTCCAAATACTATTGAAGCCCTTCCTTTTTCATACTGCTTATCTGCATAATCTCTATGAATCGCCCAAAATTTGTTTAAAACGTTTATTCCACCTCCCATTGTTCGGATTTCCCGTATTCCTTGTAGCATTTCAATTATAAAACTGTTCATATTATCTCTGTTCTCTGCTAACACCTTTTCTTTATCTTTGATAATTCTCCCAAATAATTTATACACTATATTGAAAAGTGTTACATTTACATAATGTAAGACAGCTAACAATGGAGTTATTCTAAATATAACAACTGCTGTAACAATCATTGCTATTACATTGATAACTAAGTTATTGAGCACCGACATAAAA
>VSNR01000263.1 GCA_009774345.1 Lachnospiraceae bacterium
ACGATTTACTAAAAATGCGTAAACTTCGCATACGCTTCTTGCGAAAGGTGTAAAATCAAAAACACTCCTGTATTTTACAAGAGTGTCTTGAATCCAAATTTTAACAATTCCTATGCATTTTTCGCTCGTCCGCGCTGAACTGCTGTACCATCATAAGATACTTTGAGTATCGGGCTTAGCGGTTTGTAGAGCAAAAATGTGAGTACCGATACACATGTGCCCTTCAGAAGATTGAGCGGTGCCACACACAATGCCACAAAGGTTACGACATTTGTAATGGCTGGATTGATGGCTGTGCCCATCTCAATCAATCCCTCAAGCGGCATACCGTACATTACGGCAAAGGTAGGAAGCAGATACACCGCATTAAATAATGTGCCAAACAGGGTCATACAGAGTGTTCCCACCGCGCTTCCTGCGATCGCTGTCGCCTTTTTCTTTTTGATATGGTAAAGGATTGTCGCCGGCAAAATCATCGAACAGCCCACACAGAAGTTGGCAAGCTCTCCGACAAATGCCGTGGTTGTCGGCTTGAGCAGCAGCTTGATAAGAATCTTGACAAATTCTGTGAGCACGCCAGCCACGGGTCCAAACGCAAATCCGCAGAGCAGCACTGGGAGTTCACTCCCATCAATCGCATAAAAAGGCGGTGCAAAAGGCACTGGAAGCTCGATGATCATCAAAACCCCTGCAATGGCTGCAAACATGCCAATCATGGCGGTTTTTCTGACGGTCAGGATTCTGCCTTTCTCACCGTTTCGCCTGGCAATCAGCTTTTCTGCAAGCAATGCAACAAGCACGACCGCTACGACAATTCCGACAAATTCCAACACAAAAGTAAGGTTTTCAATAATATTGGTGAAAAAATGTTTCATGGGTTTCAGCTCCTTTACTGAATCACTCCTCGAAGCAAAAAATCCGAATGCTTTCACATTCGGGAATCTATACAAGATCACGTCCTCTGCATGTATTGCAAAGGAACCAGGTCTTCTATATTAGATCTTCTTTCATCCAGACTTTACTGTCGGTTATGGAATCGCACCATATCAACCTGCCTGCATCAGCAGACAGGGTCGCGGACTTTACCGCCGGTAGGGAATCGCACCCTGCCCCGAAGATTTTATTATTTTATTTTCTTGTATGATGATAGCACAGAACGGCTTTAAAATCAAGGGGTTTTGGGGATATTTTGAAATTTATGGTGTTAGCTCATTTTTCCCAAATCTCACATAAATCTACATATTTTCATATAAATTCACAGCAAAATGGTGTAAATTTTGGTGTAAACTTTTTTGCTCCTGATTCCACTGTTTAAGCCTGTTCAGCTCACGTTTCACACGTTCCATATCTACGTGATTGTACACTCTCATGGTGGTTTTTATGTCCGTCTGCCCCATTAGATATTGGAGAACTTTTATATCACACCCTGATTCTGCATACCGACAACAGGCAGTATGTCTTAAAATATGCGGACTTATATCTGGTAACTGCACTTCTCTTTCCTTATTCATATCCACAATCGTTCTCATCATACGCCTTACGCTGTTATGATTCATACATTTTCCAGTCATATGAGAAACAAACACAAAGTTTTTATATCCATCTACTTCAAAATCGGGATCTTTCTTTGTACTCATCCACACTTTTTTCTGTTCTATAAACAGTTGATATACTTCATCTGTCATGGGAATTGTCCTTCTTCCAGCACTTGTCTTTGTATCTGTTGCATAGAGCTGTGTTGTGCCATTTAACAGACGATATTGAATTTGATGATTAATATTGATCTCCCGGTTATCCATAAATATATCATCCCATGTCAAACCAATTGCTTCACTAATACGCAATCCTGTCTTTAATATAATCGCATACATTGGATAGTAACGCTTCATTCTTGGACGCATCGTAATCCTTGTCAGAAATTCTTTCTCCTCCTCAAAGGTTAATGCGAACTTCTTTTCAGGATTGTCTATATAATCTTTCGTGCAACCGTCTGCCGGATTCTTGGGAATTACGTCATCATCACAAGCAAGCTGAAGTGCTGGATGTATGATTTTATGGATAATTTTTACCGTCCCTATGCTTAATCCCTGTTCAATCAAAGAGTTGTAAAAGAGCAGAATGTCCGATTTTCTGATATCATTTACCTTTGTTTTCCCAATCCTGCTTTCTTTAACTACATGATTAAAATAGTATTTGTAATTCTCTTTAGTTGAATTTGCAAGATTTACTTTTGTTCTCAGATATCTTTCAATCTGTTCATTTAAGGTATGAGCCTTACGGCATACTCCGAGTACCATGTCTTTGTTTATACCTTCTTCCAGCTCTCTTAACTCATTTAATGTACGCGCATATACACACTCCCGTTCGCCATCATTGTTTGACCACCGATACATGTATGTACCGTCTTTTCGCTGTGACTCTCCTTTCCTCAAAACCTTTCCGCTTTTGTCTTTCCTTCTATCTGCCATATGTATTGCTCCTTTCTAATCAAAAAGAGCCTTAATATGATTATTTATTGTATCACATCAAGCCTCTGTATTCCATAAAATCTATATTGAAAACTGTTTTTCTACATACTCATCAAATATTCTGCGTTTAATCAATCTCTTATTCCCTACCCATAAAACAAACGGACAGTTATCTCCGTTTGACATCTCACGAATTTTATTAATTCCTATTCCTGTATATGCTGCCGCTTCTTCCACTGTTAAATTTGATTTCTCCCAAATCGGAACTTCTTTTACAGTACTGCTCGATAAATTTATCCTCCAAATTTATATAAAAATTCTCAATATCAAAATAAAAGGCACCAGTGAGTATGCCAGTGCTTTCATACTAAAACCTGTATTCACTTTTTCATCAATAACAATCTCAAATAATCAACAATAACCATATACAATAACAAGGCAGAGAGATCAACCTACTCACTCTGCCCACAATACAATAAATCAAATCACTTGTTAACGATTACACTATATTTCAGTTTCATACACTACAAAATTTGCTATCTATACTTTACAATTTGTTTCACAAGTATTTAAACTACTCTATCTGTCTTTTGTTTTTCTAAGTCATTCCAACATTTTGATACAATACCAAGGGTATCTTTTATGCATTCCGAATCCCTCTCACACTGTTCTATCAAATTTTGGTATATCTCAACTAATTCAAAATATTCTTTTTGTGCTTCTTCTGCACACTGTTTTGCAACATCCGCAATTAAATCTTTTGCATCATTTTTATTTAATGCATTTACTTGTTTGACTGCCTCCAATGCATATGTTGTTGCTTTTATATATGGTATAAAATAATACATAGTCATATCATGCATTTGGTCACAAATAGCTTTTGCCTGTTCTTTACTATATCCTTTTTCTATCAGTACATCCAATATTCCCTGTTCCTCACTATAGGTTTTATCATTATCATCATGCAAAAATGGATTTTTACATATCTCTGTAATGTCCTTTAACATTATTATTTCCCTGAACATACTCGTCCTACCTTTCCACGCATCAATACAAATTGCCTGTTGTGGTTCTGAATCTGCATTTTCCTTATATCCTCCAATCCATGAGAGTGTTCCGATATATACCCGTTCACCCACATAACAAACAACCTTGTCTCCTTCATATAAATAATTAACTTCTACTCCATCTCTACATTTTATATTTGTCCTTGTTTCTACATTTAATAACATGATAATCCTCCTATGTTTTAATTTTTTTATTACCGCACCCATATTTCAGAGCGCGGTAGTATATTATATAGAACGTCTTACAGGTCTTGTACCAGTAATTACTCTTATCTCATTGCTCAGCTTCTTTGTAAAATCCTTATACAGCTTATCCGAATTTTGCGTAAATTCCTTACTAAAGCTCTTATCAACACTACCTTCAACATTAATCAAACTGTCATAATGATTATTGATTACTACAGGCTGCACATTCTTAACAGCTTCAGGAATTGTATTCATCACTGCATATTTCATCTGTGGTATGTTGTCATTTACGACATTAGTCAGTCCAACATCCGACACACTAACAACGCCTAAGTCCTTTAATGTCAGAGGTACGCCTCTCTCTGTAGCGTCTCTTAATATTGCTGTAATATCAAATGCCCTTTTGTCGGATACGTCAAGTGTGCCGTTTAGCTTATCACGCAGAAATTTTGAAAATTCATTTAAAGTTTCTGCATTGTTGACTACGATTGTGGAGTCTGTCTTTCGAGTACTTCCCTGAACAGGTGTCGCGGTTCCGCTTCCTTCTGTAG
>VSNR01000264.1 GCA_009774345.1 Lachnospiraceae bacterium
AAGGAGGTGTTTATTATGGCAACTTCAAGTATCACAAAGAATTTTGTCATTTCCGGCAAGGAACAGGTGGAGATGTTTGTCAACGCGATTGAAGAATCTGCCAAGAACCGTCCTGTTCATATACCTGTAGCGGCAAGCGAAATAACAGATGATGCAGAATTGCTTGAATTTATGCGAATGAGGAAAAAGGCAAATGACAGAAAAAAACAAATATAGAATTATCAATATCCGGCGGTATATTGGTAATGAGAATCCTGAACTTGGGGAGGATGAACTTCTTCAAATCCTCTCCGAGTTTTCTTGTCCGTTGAACCCTGACGTGGAGCGGTTTTTGAAGTACAGTTCCATTGAGTTTACTAAAAAGAACCAGTCTGTGACATATCTTGTGTTTTCTGTTGCTGACGGAAAATTGCTGGGATATTTTACGCTCGCTTTAAAGCCATTGACGGTAAGAGGTGAAACGGTGAGCAATACCGTAAAGAGAAAATTGTTACGGGTTAGTGAGTTGGATAAAAAATCGGATACATATACCATGTCGGCTTATTTGATTGCACAATTAGGTAAAAATTATTCTGAAAATGATGGAAAAATGATCACTGGCGCAGAACTTCTTGGATTGGCATGGAACAAAATTAAAGCAACACAGTATATGTTTGGCGGCATGGTAACATTCTTAGAAGCTGAAAATGAGGAAAAGCTGTTATCATTTTACCGTGACAACCGCTTTTCGCAGTTCGATACCAGGCAGACCGCATCAGATACGGACGAGGCGCATGAGTTGGTACAGCTTTTAAGGCTGCTCTAATGCGATTGCGCCGCACTGAGAAATATGGATTTTGTCGGTAAGAGCGCAATTTGTCGAATCCCGTTTGTCGAATTGGGTGGGGTAAATGGGGTAAAAAGGGGTAAATCACTTACCCCTGGGGTAAAAGTCATCAAAGTATAACAGCGGCACAGGCGGCAATTCAGAAATAATGCCATAGGAATTTTGGTACTTGCAGGCGAAAGTATTGAAGAATGGCTTAAAATCAAGGGATTTTGAGGTTTAGTGGGGTTCATCACGGTGGGTGGTGGGCCCCTATTTTTGTGTTTTTGGATGCCGCTGATAGGATGGCGATTGGGGCAAAAATCGTACTATCAGGCAAAAGTATACTTTCACGCAAAAGTCCGGGGTTTCCGTGATAGTATAAAGTGGAAAGGTAAAAAGGTGTAGGATATTGTTGGTTTTTGCGGAAAAGGGTATTAGGTTGGCGGAAAATGCTGTTGAAAAACGGGGGATATGATACAAACACGGAAACTGCATGGAGTTTCCGTGTTTGTATATGAGTTTCCGTGATAATATACAGAAAAATTGAAAAATGATAGCGGGGGAAAAGGCTGTTCAATGGCCCTTTTTGCTTTTCGTTTCCGGGAAATGGTTCTTTCGTGCAGTTTAGCAAAAAACAGAAAAAATCAGCCGATATAATCAGCAAGAATCTTTGTTTTATAGAGTGGGATGCTAAACACTGGTAAATACTTGTTTTATGGCTTAAATCATAAAAACCGCAAGATAGATGAAAAGAAGAATAGAAATTCCTGCTATAATCCGGTAAGAAAGGAGGGAGCTGCAATGCTGGGAAATATCAAAAATGTGACAGCGGCAATCGACTATATTGAGAGCCATCTGCATGAAAAGCTGGAACTGGACACGATTGCGGAAGCGTTGCATTATTCAAAGTATCATCTGCACAGGATGTTTACAGGTACGGTGGGACTGACAATCCAGACTTACGCACAGCGCCGCCGGCTGACTGAAGCCGCAAAACTGCTTGTTTTTTCGGATAAACCAATCCTCGAAATTGCACTCATTGCTGGATATGAGAGTCAGCAGTCTTTTACTGACAGCTTTAAGGCTATGTATAAAAAGGCTCCTAATCAGTACAGAGAGGAAGAAGAATTTTACCCGTTGCAGCTAAGATACATTTTGAATGAGAATCCTACAAACTTAGAAGGGGAAAGCTGCTGGCAGCAGAAAATTACTTATGCAACAGACGCTGATATCCCGGAATGGATGAAACTGGTTCATCTTGTGATTGATGGTTTCCCGCATTTGGATGAGAAGCAATATCTTGAACAGTTGCAGGAATATATCAGGGGCAGGCGAGCACTGATTTTGAAAGATGCCGATACCGCAGTCGGGATCATGGCATTTAATGAGGTGACGGGGAGTATTGACTTTTTGGGCGTGCATCCGCAATACCGGAAAAAGGGAATAGCAAAAGCATTCTGTGAAAAAGCGCTGCACGAACTGGTATACTCCGAAGCAATCACCGTCACGACTTTCAGGGAGGGTGATAAGGCTGATACCGGACACCGGAAAACAATCAAAAGCCTTGGCTTTGCCGAAGCGGAACTGCTGGTCGAGTTTGGGTACCCAACACAGAAGTTCATTTTACGGAAAGAAGAAACGGAGGGAATGGGGCATGAATGAAGTACAGGAAGAAGGAAATCCACTTTCGCAAGACTTTGATATAAAGTCGTTGCTGAAATTCGCACTTCCAACAATTATAATGATGCTGCTCATGGGGTTGTATACGATTGTCGATACAATTTTTGTGGCACGGTTTGTAGGCACCAATGCGCTGTCGGCGCTCAATATTGTATGTCCGGTGATCAATCTGATTGTAGGGCTTGGAACCATGCTTGCCACAGGGGGGAGCGCCATTGTCGCCAGGAAGATGGGGGCAGGGGAGACTGTGAGGGCATCACAGGATTTCACGCTGATCATCGGTGCGGGTGCTTTGTTTGGAGTGATCATTACGGTTTTGGGAACTGCATTAATAGACAATATGATTCGGGGGCTTGGTGCAAGCGGGATTCTATTTCCGTATTGTAAGGAATATCTGTTCATCCTGCTCCTTTTCACGCCCGCGAGTATGCTGCAGGTCCTTTTTCAAAACCTGATTGTAACGGCGGGACGCCCCGGATTTGGAATGGCGCTTGGGATAAGTGCGGGAGCGGCCAATATCTTGTTTGATTATATTTTTATGGTTCCCCTGCAGATGGGAATCAAAGGAGCGGCATTAGGAACGGGAATCGGATACCTGATACCGACAGTGGCGGGTATCCTGTTTTTCACGGCGGGAAATGGCAGCCTGCATTTCAGGAGGTCTGTTATGGATATTTTCGTTCTGGCAGGGAGCTGTGCAAACGGTTTTTCAGAAATGGTAAGCCAGGGAGCCGCTGCGGTGACCACCTTTCTTTTTAACAGGACCATGATGAATCTGCTCGGTGAGGATGGTGTGGCAGCCATTACAATCATCATTTATACACAGTTCCTGCTGACTGCGCTTTACATAGGATTTTCGATGGGAGTAGCGCCTGTTATCAGCTATAATTATGGGAAACAGGACAATGGCCGGTTAAAAAAGGTATTTTCTGTTTGTATGCGGTTTATTATCCTGATCTCTATCGTTATTTTTGGAATGGCTGTTGCCTTTGGCTCCCCACTGGTCAGCCTTTTTTCAGAAAAGGGGACGCACGTTTATGAGATTGCACGAAGAGGTTTTTTGATATTCCCATTCAGTTTTCTTTTTTGTGGGATGAACATTTTTACTTCAGCCACATTCACTGCGCTGTCAAATGGGAAGTTGTCAGCGGTATTATCCTTCCTGCGGACATTTGGTCTGATATTTGTGCTGTTGCTGATACTGCCGGAATTTATGGGAGTGACGGGGGTGTGGCTGGCAGTACCGATTGCGGAGTTGCTTACAATGGTGGTGGCTTTGGCTTTTCTTTATCAGAATAAAGACAGGTACCATTATGTGTGATTGCGGGAGAAGTGTATTTCATTACTGGATAAGGGAACAAACATAAAGAGACAAGACTATATAGAAATACTACAGAAGACAAACCGCCGCACTATGGTCATCATCCGCCATATGCGGCGGTCTGCCTTTTCCGCAGGCCGGGCGGCCTGATAAGGGAAATTAGTTGGAAAGCGGGGGAAATAAGAGGTAATATGCTTACACGGTGGTTTGCGTTTCCCCTATATCGGACGAATGGCGAAAAACTTTAGGGCTGATTTGGGCTTTCAAAAACAAAAAATCTGCGATTCACGTAGCCAGATTAACCATTCACGAAGTAGGCGTTAGAAATCGCCCTGATTTTTCCGATAAGTTAGTTGAGGACTGGAGGTGGCAGAAACGATAAAAATTGCGGTGTGTGATGATGAAAAAAATA
>VSNR01000265.1 GCA_009774345.1 Lachnospiraceae bacterium
TATAAAACATGCTACAAGTACTGGAATTATGTGGCATTGTGAAAATAATTTAGAGCAAGGCTCACGGATTCAGGTTACTATTACCCTTTGTGAAAGGGTGCTTTCTGTCTTTTGAAGTTTCTGCTCCTGTTCTTCTATAGCTGTATCCGTTTCAGCAAGAATTTTCTTCTGCACAGAGATTTTCTCTTTCTGATTTTCAATGATAAAATCCTGTTTCTCCAGATAACCCTTGCCGCCATAACTCGGCTCTGTCTGCAAATGGAGATTATACTTTTCACAGATACGGAAAAGCATCTTCCGGCATTCCGCATCAAAGGTCTGTTTGCGGTTGTTGTTCCTGCCTTTCTTTTTATCAGGATTAGGTAATGATACTCCTAATTCTTCAAGCGCTTTTTCCTGTTGGGGACACAGTTCTCCATAATTATTTTTGCAGTCAAAAACGTGCCGTTCATGGATATGCGGCGTGCCTTCATCAAGGTGCAGCGCCCAGTTTAATATGTGGACGTGTGAACCGTATTTTTCTTCCATCTCTGCAAAAAATTCTGCTGCAATCTTAGCCAGCGCTTCTCCCGATACGGACTCATCAACTGTGCCAATCTGATAAATGCTTTCCTCCGGGCAGGTCTTATTGTTTACCAGTAAATCATTCACCGTCCTGTTGCGTTCTGTATGCCTTGTTTTCTCATTCCGTTCATTCTGCGCCTGTATGTGGTCTGCGTAATGTTCAAAATAATAAAGCTGTTCAATCCGTTCAAAAGAGTAGTCGTTTTCCTTATCCTGCCCCCTTGTCAGGGCAGAAGAATAACCTGTGTAGCAGTCCCAGTAAATATTCTGTTTTGCCCGCTCCATGTCGATGTGTTCACTGTTAGCCACATCAAATCTGCGGTCATTATGTTTGGGATTGTAAACGCCGTTTTTCCCTGCTCTGCCGTTATGTCTTGTCAGTTTCACTGAATCAGTTCCCCTCCTTTTTTCTATAAATGTCGCTTTTGAGAAAGGCAGCTTTGCTGCCAGTCCTGCCGATTTCAGCGTCAGGCAATACCCAGTACGGAGCGACGCAGGCATCACTCCTACTGGGCAATGGCTGCCGCCCTTGACCTGCACAGGGAAGTTGCGCTCCCTGTACCCTTGCCGGGAGGGCTTGCCGCCCTCTGTACTCCCGCCACAGGATAATTCCCTTCACCATTCCTTAGAATGGTTCGGTCAAAATTCCTGCGATTATGCAAATTCCCTGTCGGTGACTTTTGCAAAAGAAAAGCCAGTTTACGATATACTTTTACTGAAAGTTTTTCGATAACTGGCTGTCTTGTCTGTCCTGGATTATATTTAATTTTACAACGAAAAAGCAGCGGCGCTTTTATGATGCCACTGCCCAAAATATTTGTGTTGAAATGATTTATTAACATTAGCTTTTGTATTATCTAACAGTTTCTGTAAACAGCTTTTGAATAATTCAGGCTGTTTTTTCTTTATCTGAATGGTATCAATTCTTACCCTCTGATATAATGACGGAAATTTCTGAAAACTCTCCCAAATCATTTCATCAGCCTGCAACGCTTCTAAAATAGTGCTGTCAATCACAAATTCTTGTTCTGACATATCCGGCAAAACTGCTCTGCCTGCGTCTGTCATACGTCCTAATCGCTCCATTCTGCGACAACGCTCTTTGTTTAATTCAGAACATAAACTGCCTTTATGTCTTGGGGCTAATCTTTGTGCGGTAATGCCATTATCCATTTTTTTGCAGTGCTATCAATCCGCCCAAAACACATTGCTTCTTCTACTGCGTCTATATACCAAAATGTCCCATTATCAACTGGGCGTCCACGTTTTACAACTACCCAACATTCATCTTCTTTATTGTAATTTTCCAAAAGCCGTTGCCGTAACTCATCACGGTTTTTTGCTGGCAATAAATTTTTAAAATCCATTTCTTATCCTCACTAATCCCGATTGTAATTTGAAGATTTTTAAGGGAAATATAAGGGGTTATATTTTGTTATCAAAATATCTGCCAGCTCTTGAAAACACTAAATTGCTGGAAGTTGCAAATATCTGCTTAATCAGCAGGCACTAATTAAAGCCCCCCGACACAATCCGGTAATGGTCCTCATTCTTCCACACATCGCACAATGCTTCATGATTCTGGTTCGGATTCAGCAGAAGCTTCGCCAGTTCATCCAGTTTCTCATACTCTTCAGTCGAAGGTTCCATATCTTTTTTCGCCAGATAAGCCGGCACATGCCAGAAGAATATCTCGTCATTCATCAGGCTGTGGAAATCATAAAAAAGTACCCGAAGCGCCGCTTTCATGCCGAGTGTCGGAGGAACGGAAGCATAGTGGAACTCCTCTTTTCGATATCTCCTCTCCCGCAGACCCAGATAAGCCTGCGCGCCGAAGATAAAGCGTTCTCTTGGAATATCATAAATATCAAAATCAACATTCTCACAGCAGCAGTCAGCATCTGTCAATACCCATCTTTCCTTCTCCCGGTCATAATATTCCGTAATCCAGTGGTCGTGGTTGATGCCGTCCTTGGAAATATATCCCGCAAATCCGCTTCTTACCCGGGCTGCCATGCCTTTTGCTTTCAGAATCGCCGCCAACAGGATTGCCTGTTCCCGACAGCAAAGATGCAGCTTATTCTCTATTTTTCTCTCTATAGAGTACTCCGGTTCCCGCCGTAACAATTCCGCAAAAATGGAAACCGCTGTCTGATATCTTTCGTTTTCAAACAACAATCGGTCTGTGGGAATCTTTGTCATATCGCCGTGAAATGTATCCTTTACGCCTCTCTGACTCATGATTGCCACCGGATGAATGATTTGATATCTCTGCAACAAACACAATTCTTGGATATCATCTGTTAAGTTTACCGCAAAATCCCTGTAATATCCTAAGTCTGTAAAACAGCTTGTCTGTCTGTAAAACCTGATAACTTCTTCCTGCATAACCAATATCCTCCCTAATAGTTTTGTCAATACCTTCTCCGCTTTCAGCTTTTATAAATAGTCTACTATAAATCTGTATTTAAAACCTGTCTTTTTTTGCACATATTTGTCGTTTGGTATTTTCCTGCCTGTATATAGGCTCTTTTCCAACCGTAGTATTATTACCTGAAGAAGCTGTCCAACCGTTTTCTTGTGGTAATGTATTGACGCAGCAAAATGAAAGTATTATGTACAATATTTATTTTGCCACTGCCTTCGAGTATGTCAAACTGGAAATTGTATCATGATTCATATGGATAGTAGTGTTCTGCTTTCGACTGAAATTCACATAATTTTGATATCTTCATATCATTATCAAAATCTGCTATTGTAACACCATCAAAGCCATCTACCCTGCCATCATAATTGCATTTGAAGTACCATTCAACAATTAACGTTTGGTTTTGTTCCAATATCCGTTTAATTGTCCATTCCAATACTTGTCCTTTATTATTCCAATCTTCAAACCACGTTACAATTTGTGATAAGCCATGATATTCCGGACCATAGCATTCACTATACAAAGCATTTTCAGAAAAAGTCTGCTTTACAATCTCAATATCCTTATCTATCCAAGATTGAAAATATTTTTTAATGACATCTGCTTTCATACTTTCCCCTCTCCAAAATCCCGATTTTCCAGTATGTCAAACTGGAATTGATAGTGCATTCGTCTTCGAATTTATTATACATCTATTCACCACTTTTTGGAATACCTGATTATATTTTCGGTATGAGAATGTATATGCGGTTCAGCTCCGCAAATCCCTCCTGCCTTACCCTCATAATCAGCCCTGCATTTTCCAGTTCATTCAGGGAACGCTTAACTGTCATCTCACACCGGGAGAGTTCAGCGGCAAGCTGCCTGACAGGAAAATATACAAACAGGATTCCATTCTCATCCTCCAGCTTTTTTGTGAACATGGCATCCAGCATCTTACAGTACATTACCTTTGCCGTGCTGCTGACTGGAAGTCCTGCCAATGCTTTTGGGAATGGCATACAGGGCGGCAGCTGTGTGTCTGCTGTCATAAATTCATATTCCATTTGTCTGTTTTCTCCTTTCATTTTATGTGTCATCTTGGAGCTGTTTTGGGCAGAAACATTCAGAACAGAGCCTGTTTTTTTCATGCCGCTTTAAGCCCCTGTCAATGCAGGCAGGGCAGAGTAAGCCCTCTGCCTGCATACTGTGTTATTCATA
>VSNR01000266.1 GCA_009774345.1 Lachnospiraceae bacterium
CATATATTGTATTGATTGGTTAATACATCCTTTTACGGATAACTTTGCATGACAATTAATATCCCAATAAAAGCTAAAGTTATCTATAATATAAAAAGGAACCTCGCAGATTATCCTAATTGTATGATTTACATTGATCTCCATATACCACTCCACCTATAACTTTATTTGTGCTCCACTTAGATTTAAGTCACCTCCAAGTTTCATTTCTGTACTACCTTGTTTTAATGTTATCTTTTTAGGAGCACTAAATTCAATAGACGAATTAGCACTGCCTATAAACATACCATTGTTTGCCCATATAGTAATCTCATTGTTACTTACCATTTTAATTCCTTCTGTATCTGAAAGCTCTATATATGTTCCATCATTATTAGTTAAAAGTATCTTCTCTGGTGACAATCGAATTTCTTTTCCTTCTCTATTACGCCAAAATTTGCATTCTGGATTTACTCTAAGTCCTCCATCTCCTTCATGATATGCACTTGCAGCATAAGAATCCTTTTCTTTTTCTGTTGGAAAATATAATCTGATTTTATCTCCTTTTTCTGGCATACAATACCATCCGCTTCCATCTTTGGCTGAATAAATAGTGGCATACGGAAACCATCTTTTTCCAGTATTTTTTTTATTCTCATCTTTTTCCAATTCTACCAGTATTTTTTCTCTATCTATCTCCAGCACATTTCCCAATAAAGAAACTCCAGATATCTTATAATTGTATGCCACAGGCACGCTAAGCCCCGCTTTTCGCCGCATATGATATGTATGATACAGCTCATTTCCCCTCATATGGGTCTCGACCTTCCATATGATCATCTTCTGCCCGTCAATGATGCCGCTTCCGCCTAATTCATAGATTTCCCGGTCTTCCCAGATATAGGAGATGGTATCCTGCGGGCTGATATCCATTCCCCTGCCTTTTTTCTGCCAGTATTCCTCTATGTCGCACTGTGTCCTGTACTCTGTGGGTGCAGCACTCCCAGCGCCCAGCCCATCAGGCAGTCCAAAGTAATACTTTTCACCCGGTTCTGTACAGCTGGGCATAAGGACAGTCTGATTCATGCTGGCAAGTCTTTTCATAAATGCCCAGTCTGTCTCCTGATACTGCATGATGAGCTGTCCTGTCTTTTTCCCCTCTCCCACCATCATCCTCGCTTTGGTGTCCTCATATCCCTGTCCGCACACATCCAGCAGATCCCGGTATGTCAGGCTGGATGCCTGAAAGCTGCGTATTCGTTCCCTGTGATCCATCAGCAGGCTTCCCGAATACACCACAAGCTCCATTGTGCAGGTCTGTCCTGAGACATGCATCTTCAGGCTTTCCAGAATCCCATAAAACAGAATATGATGTGTCTCTCCTGACACGGCAGTTATCCGTACCCACGTCTGCTGCCTGCCAAGCCCCAGATATTCCTCTTTCCTGTCAAACGGAATCGTGCCTGTCACCTTTACATAGCCGTGTTCATTGACTTGCTTCAATCCCTCATAGTGTTCCACCTGTAATTCTTCAAATGGACGGATGGTGATTCTTTCTTCTCTCATTGCGGCATACTCCTCTCTTCTGTGATCCGATACAGTTCGACCTCTTTTAAACCCAGACCAAATATCCCTCTGCGGATCAGACTTTCCGCAAGCTCCATTGAAATAACGGTATGGCGCTTCGATGAATCTATCACGCAGAAAATATTCTTGCTGACAGCGACTCTCTCCCCATACTGCTCTGGCGGTTTGGAGATACACATCCCATTTTCATACTCTTTTTCGATTGCCCGCAGAACGCTGGTCTCATCAAACACCGGAAGGAAGTACAGCTGCGACTTTCTTTGAAGCTGGTCGATCAGTATCACCTCGCGGTAAAAACATACATCCTTATACATCTTAATAACCTCCAGTACGGCAGGCGACACCAGTAAAAATGGAGACAGAATGATATCCGTAAATATGTTCTTATCCGATGGCTCAACGAATAAAACCAGCCGCTCCGGCAGTTTCGGATATGTCTTTAACTGAATATCCCTGATATCCAGTTTCCCGAACAGGTTCATGATACGGGGTGCGTATTTTAACTCTGGTGTGTCGTACAGTTTAAAGTATTTTGTCATTGATCTGCAAACTCCTTGTTCGTATTTTATATCTATTACTGCACCTTCACTGGCGCCAGTCCCAGATAGATGACATCCCCCTGCTCTATCCTGCATGGCTCCCGCGAGGAGACTTTGTACATCTTTCCTTCCCCGCCGCGCTGGATGCGGGTGCCGTTTTCGCTGTCGAGATCTTCTATGTACCAGCCCCCGCCGCTGTAGTTCATGACCGCATGTTCTCCGTCCACGGTCCCTGCATAATCGGTATTTTTGAGGTTTACATCCACCTGAAACTCCCCTTCGTCCCTGCCAAAGACGATCGAAGTCTTTCCATATATATCCCATGTGTCGGTCACGTTGTTGTCCTCCCCAAGAAGCAGCAGCTCGGATATCCCCGCACGCTTTCTGTCATATCTTAGAAAATGCTTTTCCTCTGACATATCATAGATTGTCATTAACAGGAAAAATACAATGATTGCTGTAAGGAGGAGCAGACTCGTATATTTCTCTATCGGCTTTTGCAGATAGGCATAGGACAGGACTGCGCCTGTTATGGCGGATAGGATGATTGTGATATCCAGTGTGATTTTTCGGTTCATGATTCTGCGCTTCCCCCTATTTTATCTTCATAAACGCCTCGAACATCTCTGTCACGTCCAGCGGATTTTTCTTATTTTTTGCTGTATTCTCGCCGGTACTGCGCTTTCCCTGCGGTTGGTCTGTCTGGAAGGAGAAGCCAAAATACCGTTCCATGTCTTTGGTAAAGTTGCCAAAATTACCAAAACTGCTTTTTGATGCTGTCTGGGTGCTGTGCGGTTTATCCTGCGTATATGCTCCCCTAATCGTATCAGACGATTGCATCAAAGTTGCATCATATTTCTTTCTTTTTGCGGTATCGCTCAGTGTCTCGTATGCTTCCACGATATCTTTGAATTTTTCCTCGGCTGCCGGGTTGTCTGGATTCAGGTCGGGGTGGTACTTTTTTGCCAGTTTCCGGTATGCCTGCTTGATCTGGCTGTCATCCGCCTGCTGCGGTACGCCGAGTATTGTATAATAATCCATGTGTGCTCTCCCATGCTGTTTTCTGAAAGAGCGTATCCAACCGATGTTGCATACGCTCTTTTGCTGTTCTTAATGCTGCCTATACGGCATAGCCGCCTTCCACTGTCACTGTGCTGATCTTGTCTTTCTTCTGCTTGATCACGAGCGTGAAGGTGCCGATGCCTTCCTCATCGCCGTAATCCTCCTTGTAGTCTACGACGAAGGCATTTGGGAAGCAGTACTTGCGCTCCATGATGCCTGCTGCCACATACTCGGCTGTCACCTTCCTGTAGCTGTCCGCCTTCTCTGCGGGCACGACAGACCACAGTGCCATTTTTCTCGTGCTGTCAAACGGATCGCCGCCCACAGCTGTGAGGATTTTTCCCTTGATCACCATGGTCGCGCCCACGTCCTTTGTCCTCGCGTTGGAATCCAGTGGAATATCCGTGGTCATCTTCACGCTTTTTACACACTCTTTTGATATTTCGAAGGCTTCTGCACCCTCCACTTTTACTACAAATGCCATTATTTTTCTCCTTTCTCCTGTAGCAGGAAACACGCTTCATGCACTTTACATTGCATAGCCGCCCTCAATCTTCACCTTGTCATTCTCGTCTTTTTTCTGCTTTACATGCAGGTAGAAGGTTCCCACGCCTGTCTCGTCGTCCATCTCCTCGGAATATTCCATAATGAATGCGTTTGGCACCTCGTACTTACGCACTACCTGACCTGCCGAGATTACCTCCACGACAGCATCGCGGTAGCAGTCCGCCTTCTCTGACGGCACGACAGACCACTTGGAAAGCTCGATTGTACCGTCGCTTCCTTCCCCGCCAAGCTTGTAGATCATCTTGCCCCAGATTTTCATAGATACGCCAAAGTCCGTTGCCCTCGCGTTGGAATCTGCCGGCGACTCGGAATCAAACACCACATTTTTGATGCTCTTTTCATCCAGTGCAATCTGGTCTGCTCCTCCTGTTACGTTCAACCTAACCCGGATAAACCGGAAAAGATTTTGCAATTCCTCCACATTTCAAGTACAATAAAGAAAAACGTTGGAGG
>VSNR01000267.1 GCA_009774345.1 Lachnospiraceae bacterium
TATAAGTGCGCCCTATCCGAGTTCTTGGATAGGGCGCATTATCCGAGATAAAAACTTATCCGAGGTAAATTGATTAAATCCGATGAATACAGCATTTGAAAACGATTATCTCGGATAATTAACCCCGCTTTCAATTGTGGGTGATTTGTACTTATCCGAGATAATTGGGTAAATCACACCTTTGCCTCTGATAATTTTTGAAATGGCAGTTGCTCTTTTCATAAATAATTATCCGAGATAATTTCTTTGAAAGCCTTTCATATCGGCAGCTTTGAGAGTTACCTCGGATAATTGGAAATCTCGGATAATGCGCCCTTGTCAAACGTAGCGTAGCTACGTTTTCCGTCGGGGATAGAAAAACGCACAAAAAGGAAGTGATACATATAAGCACGAAAATGATACATCTTAACGCAAAGATAATCAGCAGGGGCGGAAAAAAAACGCAGTCTGCTGTGGCTTCCGCTGCATATCGGAGTGGGACAAAGATATATTGCGAATATGACGGGGAGATAAAAGATTTTTCAAGGAAAGGTCATGTGATATATTCTGAAATCTTACTGCCTGAATTTGCTCCGAAAGAATTTGCTGACCGTTCCGTTTTATGGAACGCAGTTGAAAATTTTGAAAAAGGGAGCAGGGCGCAGCTTTCAAGGGAAATTGAATTTTCACTACCCTTTGAATTGGATGCGGACGAACGGTTAAAGGCGGCGAAAACGCTTGCAGAATTTTTCAGGGATAAGGGAATGGTCGTTGACATGAACCTGCACAATCCTGACCATGAGAATCCGAACCCGCACTGTCATCTCATGCTCACCATGCGCCCGTTTGAAAAAGATGGAAGCTTTGTCAAAAAGAAATGCTGGAGGGAATATGACCTTGATAAAAACGGTCAGAAAATTCCAACTCCCAAAGGAAACGATTACAAATCGCATAAGGTTTATGCCACTGACTGGGACGACAAGGGAAACGTAGAGAAATGGCGCGTGTTATGGGCAGAGATTGAAACAGATTTTTACAAAAAGAATGGTTATGAGATTACGGCGGAACACCGCTCTTTTGAAAGACAGGGCATAGACCTTTTGCCGACAATCCATATGGGCGCAGCAGTGACCGCAATGGAACGCAGGGGCATTAAGACGGAAGTCGGCAACATGAACAGAGAGATTAAAAAAATCAATGATCTTATCATATCCAGCATGGAGAACATAGAACGATTGACGGATAAGATAGCGTTCCTTGAAAAAGAGAAAAAAGCGGCTGGACAGGAGAAAGAAAATAAAGTGCCTGTACAGGAAAAGAAAGAGGACAGTTTAATTACAATCCTGATGGAATGGCAGAAAAACCGTAGCGCATTTATTCAGGACAACAATATCCGGCAGCGCACAGACACGAAAACAGGCAACATAAAAGATTTTTCCTATATGGTGTCATTCCTGCAATCGCACAACATTGAAACACTTGAAGATTTGCGCAGGCTGACAGAGGAAACCAAAAAGCGGCGGAGCGACAACATTCACAACCAGCGTGAGTTAAATGCAAAGCTGAAAAAGATGTCCAATATCGTAGATATCTATCATGCCTATAAACCATATGCGGAATACCTGAAAAAGTATGAAAGTCTTTCCGGTAGGCAGAAACAATCTTATTATGACAAGAATGCGGACAAGATTGAAACCGCCCTCTCCTACCGCACAGGACTGAAAAATATGAGCGGAACGGATAAACTGCTTCCGAAAACGTGGAAAAAGGAACTTGACGGACTGAAAGCAGAAAGCGCAAGAATAAAACACGATTTGGCGGAAAATGACGCCATACTTGGGGAACTTGTAGAGATTGCGGACAAGGCAGCAATGGTTCAAAGGGATAAAGCAAAACAGAATGAAATACTTCCCAATCTTGGGGAGAAAAAAAGCGCAAAAAAGGAAAGGGATAATTATGGCAGAGAATAAGAAATATTATTTCCTCAAACTCAAGGAGGATTTTTTTGACCAGCGTGAGATTGTGGTACTGGAAGGCTCAAAAGACGGAATTTTGTATGTGAATATCCTACTCAAGCTGTACCTGAAATCGTTGCAGCATAACGGGAAACTGCTCTTAAACGAGAAAACGCCGCTTTCGGCGGAGATGATTGCCATGCTTACAAGGCATGAGATAGGCACTGTTGAGAGGGCGATGCGGGCATTCATGCAGCTTGGGCTTGTGGAAGTATTGGAAGACAGCATCTACTATATGCCTGAAATTGAGCAGATGACCGGAAAAGGCTCGTCCGAAGCGGAACGAAAGGCAAGATACCGCAGGCAGAAAGCGGAGGAAAACACACTTTTTCTTGAGAACAAGAATATGGATATGGGACAGAATTGGGACAATGTCCCACCTGTGTCCCAAATTTTTCCACCAGAGATTAGAGATAAGAGTATAGAGAATAGAGATAAGAACTTAGATAAAAGAGAGAGTGAGAGAGAAAAAGACACCCACCCACCAGCAAAGGAGGAAAACGGAGTGCATTTCTATGGCAGATACAATAATGTCATTCTTACAGATAAAGAGCTGCAAATGCTCAAAGATGACTTTCCAGCAGATTACCAGTCTATGATAGAGCATTTGTCGGAATACATGGCATCTTACGGAAAAACATACAAAAACCATTTAGCCACTATGGAACTCTGGAAAAAGGCGGATATGAAAAAAGAACGGAAAACAGGGAACGGGTATTCCTATAATGGCAGTTTTAAGGAGGGTGATAGTTTATGATTGGTGCAATTGTTGATGAAGTCCTAAAAGAAATGGGAAATGCCACAGATGAAGGAATGAAAACGGCAGATGATTACATGGATGCTGAAACGGGGCTTCTGATGTGCGGAGAGTGTCACACAAAAAAGCAGAAAAAAATATCAATCTTGGGGGAGGAACGCATTGTAGGCTGTCTTTGCAGATGCGCGGCGGAGAAACTGGAAAAAGAACGTGAGGAACACAGGATAAAGGAGGAACTTTTGAATATCCAGAAGATGAAAAGTGCTGGATTGCAGGACAAAACGTTTTACAATTATACCTTTGAACGGTGTGATGCGTCACAGGAAAACGCCATTTATGCAAAACGGTATGTGGAACATTTTTCAGAAATGGTGCAGACAGGACAGGGGCTTTTGTTTTGGGGAAATGTAGGAACAGGCAAGACATTTCTTGCAGGCTGTATAGCCAATGCACTGTTAGAGCAGAAAATACCTGTATTAATGACGAGTTTCCCAAAAATATTAAATGCGCTCGGCGGTCTTTACAGTTCGGAGCGGAATGAGTACATTGCAAGCCTGAACCGCTACACGCTGCTTGTGATTGATGACATGGGGATTGAGAGGGAAAGCCAGTATACGGTTGAAACAATTTATACGGTTATTGACGAGCGTTATAAATCGGGCAAGCCTTTCATCATCACGACAAACATACAGCTTGATATATTGAAAAAGACGCAGGATTTGGAACACGCAAGGATTTATGACCGTATCATGGAACGTTGTATGCCT
Organism: Lachnospiraceae bacterium; assembly: GCA_009774345.1. GTDB lineage: Bacteria > Bacillota > Clostridia > Lachnospirales > Lachnospiraceae > COE1. The sequence goes on from VSNR01000267.1 coordinate 3,519, forward strand.
GTTTTCTTCGGCGGTAAGAATTACCGTTCTGAATTAGGGCAGGGCAACAGGGATATGGCAAGAAAGATACTGACAGGAGCAAAAATATAGTGTGATGTCTGGCATTGGGGAATGAGTGTCTTCAATGCTGTTTCTATGCAGACTTATCTTTCTGTACAGAGGGATAAATTGGATTGAAATATGACAGGCGGAATAATGACCGCAGAAAGGACAGGGATAATTTTATGGTCAAAGATAGGGAAGTAAAAAAGGATATAAAGGGGCAGACAAGATTTGTCGTGACGAGGGAGTTTAGCGGCACACAGACCATGCAGCAAGCCTTTGAACAGCTTATAGAGAAAAAGACAGAGGAACATATTTCCAAGAGAAAAGACAGACGGGCGTTAGCTTGAAAAAATTATTTTAAGCGACAGATTTGCACATAAGGCGCAAATTCGCAGGTTTCCACGATTGTTATGAAAAAATATGTTGAAATTGGGGCGGGGGCATGGTAATATAATTGTATCGTGTCCCTGTTCATAAAGGAGAGAACCTATGAACAGGAAAAACAATTCTAAAATTACCAGTCCATTACTTACTGCCCTCTATTGCAGGCTGTCCCTTGAAGATGGGAAAGACAACGAGAGCATGAGTAT
>VSNR01000268.1 GCA_009774345.1 Lachnospiraceae bacterium
AATGACAGGTTCAGCCTTGGAAGGTTTGTCAGGGATGTAGCAGTCGGCGCAGTGATGGGCGGACTGGCGAGTGTGGCTTTCTATGGAGCTGGTAAGGGCGTTGAGGCACTGAAGCAGAGTGTAGAGAGAAGAATCCGTAAACCAATTTTGGAAGGGTCTTTATCATTAGTTTTTGGAGATGATGAAACGATAAGATATGCAAAAAAGATTGCCCCACCAACGACAAAAGATAGGTTTTTTGTGATTGCTCATGGCTCACCTGACGGAATTATGGTTAATGGAAGAGTAGAAGGTGCAGGTGCAATAGCTAGACGAATAAGAGAATCTAAAGAATTTGTTGGAGGCAATCAGGTAGTAATATTATTGTCTTGTGAAACAGGGAAAGAACCGAATGGATTTGCAAAACAATTAGCTAATATTTTGGATGTTACAGTAGTTGCGCCAGATAAAAATATACATCCGTTAGGAAAAGATTTTAAAGTAGGTTATTTGTATGAAAATAAGATTACTAATTCAAAAAAATGGATTCCTGGTCATTGGGAGAAATTTATACCTAATGTAGTTATTCTTAGACATAAAAGGTGACAATCAGAAACAAAATAGATTTTGTATTGATAGATGGGAGGTAGGTTTATAAAATGGAATATGCTTATGTAATTTGCCCCAAGTGCTGGGACAAATTGATAAAAGTGGAAAATATTCAAGATCTTGATTTATATGAACAAAAAAGATGTTTGAAATGCAAGACGCGGTTTGGCTTAGCTCTTCTTGGTGAAAAAGAAATAGACAATTCTACATATAAGATAATTCTTAGATATAAAACTGAATTGGATGAGGAGAGAGTGGCTAATATGCGAAAAGCCATACAAACTTTAAAGTTAGATACTGATGCTATTATGAATTCTGTTTATGTTGGAGAACAAGGAAGTACTATTTATGAAGGAGATGTAATTCATACATACTTGTTTAAAAAAGCGTTTACAGGCTCTGAATTGTGGATTGGATTTGACATAATACCCGAATTTCCTTATGAAATCTATGAACCTGATTTATTTATTTGCCCGGAATGTGGAGAAGAAGTAGTTGGGCGCACGGAACCATGCGATGATATCAAGGGCTGGTTTTTAGATGGACTTTTTTGTGGACATTGCAATAAGTGGACGTTGGGACCAATAGCGAAACGAGATACTACTATATATACACTGGTATTTTCGTACAAGAACTTAAAAATTTTGGTAGACAGCAGTGTCAAGAGAGGAATTATGAACCGCTTAGAAAAGGTTCCAGACAAGAAGATTCAAGGAGACAAAATGATCATTCATACGAACTCGGAAAAGATTATAGAGATTGTCCCATATATTCAATCTGCTGGTTGTGCATATGACATAGAGCCGCCTTTTCCGCATAAGATTGATTAAGATAGGATAAAAGTGAATGCAGGTTCGGTACTGAGTGTTGAAACAGTGCCGAACCTCTTTTTTATATACAGCACTGATTGAGAAAATGAAAACTGTTTTTCAATCAAGGGTGTCCTTGGACGCATCACACAGCACGACAGCACGTCAGATACACCAGTGTATGCCCGCAGCAGAAGCTATATGTATGATGCGATCGGACAGCTGACCACATACAGCGATGGTGAAAATACAGAGACATATCTGTATGATGCCCTTGGCAACCGTACTGCAAAGCATCTGAATGGCAGCCCCGCCGCTGTATACCAGTACAATGCATTCAGCCAGCTGACAGCAGTGACACAGGGTGAGGACGTGTACAGCTACCGCTATGACCGCCGCGGCAACCTGACCGAAGAACGGCATGGAGACCATGTATTAAAAAATTACGTCTATGACGCCGCAAACTGTATGATTTCAGGCACAAACCTTGTAACTGGCAGAAAATCGGAGTATACTTATAACGGACTTCTGGCAAGAGTGAAAAAGACGTCAGATGCCATCGTCTCAACGTACATACCGGATTACATCGGCGGCATGCACAATGATTTGGTGACACAGGTGTCAGGACTTGGAACCGTGAATGCAGTATTTGGACATGGATACAGCCGTGTCAGCCAGAGATTTATACCGGAGGCAGGCGTAAGCATTCCGACAGCAGATACCTATTTCCAGCAGGATTTATACGGAAGCCCGCTGTTTGCGGCAGACGCGGACGGCACGATAAAGCACGGTGCAGACTATGACATATGGGGAATGCCAAAGAATGCCTGTGAGGACAGAGGAATCGGCGCAGGGCTGCGCTTTACCACATACGAATACGATCCTGTGCTTGAAAAACACTTTGCACATGCGAGAATGTACGACTCTGCACAGGGAAGAATGCTTGGCATAGACCTGTAAAGAGAGGGCTGAATGGCTATGCATACTGCGGTAATGATCCCGTAAACCAGACAGACCCGACAGGTGAGATTGCAAATATTCTTTTTGGCGGTATCGCAGGCGGCATTATAGGCGGCGCATTTGGCTTTGCAGGCTCAGCCTTATCACAGCTTGCAGAGGGAAAAGGCTTTAATGCCAGAAAGGCATGGGGAGCAGCAGCAAACGGCGCGATCGTCGGAGCGGCAAGAGGCGCACTGACAGGCTCAGGCGTAGGAATCCCCGCAGCGCTTGGCGTAAACTTTGCGGCAGGTATGGCAGGAAGCTTGGCAGAGCAGAAGCTCGCAGGAGAGCGCATATCGCCAGTGCGCGCGGCAGTAGACGGAGCCTTCAATGCACTGGGCGGCAGAATCTATGGCACAAGCCCGCTGCGGAATGCGAAGGATGCTATTATGAACTCTGTTTATGTTGGAGAACAAGGAAGTATTATTTATGAAGGAGATATAATTCATACATACTTGTTTAAAAAAGCGTTTACAGGCTTTGAATTGTGGATTGGATTTGATGTAATCCCCGAATTTCCTTATGAAATCTATGAACCTGATTTATTTATTTGCCCAGAATGTGGAGAAGAAGTAATTGGTCGCACGGAACCATATGATGATATCAAGGGCTGGTTTTTAGATGGACTTTTTTGTAGACATTGCAATAAGTGGACGTTGGAACCAATAGCGAAACGAGATACTACTATTTATACACTAGTATTTTCATACAAGAACTTAAAAATTATGGCAGACAGCAGTGTCAAGAGAGGAATTATGAACTGCTTAGAAAAGGTTCCAGACAAGAAGATTCAAGGAGACAAAATGATTATTCATACGAACTCCGAAAAAATTATAGAGATTGTTCCATGTCTTCAATCTGCTGATTTTACATATGATATAGAGCCGTCTTTTCCACATAAGATTGATTAAGATAGGGTAAAAGTGAATAATACCACGGATTAGAATGTGTAAATCAAACAGACTCGACAAGTGAGATTTTGAAAACGCACATCTTTTAGAGCATTTTATGAGCCAAAAGATGTGCGTTATTATGTTTTCTTGCTGTATTACATGGTCTGAGTTTCTGCAAGCTGTTCTACTTCTGCAATTTCAAGATCTGCATATTTTGCAATTTTTTCAATGGATAATTCTCCGTCTTGCAGCATGATAAGTGCTGTTTTCTTTTTCGTTTCATTTACACCCTGTTTTATGCCCTGACTTATGCCCTGTTTTATGCCCTGACTTATGCCCTGTTTTATGCCCTGATTTAAAATGGTTCTTGCTTCGGTTTCAATCAATGCTCCACTCATCATATCACCTACACCCTTCTGAACATTATCATATTTCTTTGCAATCTCCCGAATTACATCACCAGAAAGTTCTATAATCGTTCGTTTATCAAATGCACCGATGACGCTCTGGCGTTCCAATGTGTTAAGCCGTTCCAGTATTACTTGGTATTCTGCTTTCAATTCTTTCAATTTTTGTTCATTGCTGTTATACTCTGGAAAATTACTCTCATGAGAGAAAATGTAAAACGGAATCAGCATTAACAGACGTTTTTCAAATAGATCATCAAGTGAATATGTCTGTACTTTCATGGTTGGTATATCATACTGCACCGTTCCGCCCGGTGTGACTATGACATACTTCATCTTGTCCGGTGTCTTTTTATAAGACCGCAGATACAAAACCGCCGTATTGGGGAATGTTACTGTCAAAGTTTC
>VSNR01000269.1 GCA_009774345.1 Lachnospiraceae bacterium
ATATTACTTCTACAAATTAAAAGAAAGAACTCTGTGCTTTTTTGACAAAAAACAGAGCTCTTTTATGTTAACATCTTACATATTTGGTTATTTTACCCTAAGATTTTATGTCTACCTCCCTGAGATCAAATCTTACCCTGCATTTTATATACCATTGCCAGCACTTCAGCGACGGACTGATACAGCTCCGGCGGCACCTCCTGTCCAATCTCTACATTGGCATACAACATACGGGCAAGCGGTTTATTCTCGACAATTTCCACATGACTCTCCCTGGCGATCTCCTTGATCTTCTGTGCTACAAAATCAGCACCTTTTGCAAGCACAACCGGCGCTGATCCTGTCTCTGCATCATATCGAATCGCCACAGCATAGTGGGTCGGATTCGTGATGACGACATCTGCTTTGGGTACATCCTGCATCATGCGCCTGCGGGATGCCTCCTGCATTTTGCTTCTGATTTTACCCTTAATCTGCGGGTCTCCTTCTGCATTCTTATACTCATCCTTCACTTCCTGCTTGGTCATCTTGATATCGTTTTTAAATTTATGACGCTGATAAAACAAATCTGCAAATGCCACGATCATAAAAACCATAGAAATTTTTAGTCCCATATTGATCACAACACTGCCGATTACCTCAATTGCCTGATTCAGCGGCATACCATAAAACTGAACCAGATAGACCCAATCATCCTTTACCGTCGTATATACAATTGCCATAATCAGAATAATCTTGACAATGGATTTCAATAGCTCTATCAGCTTACTTACAGAAAAAAGCCTTTTCACACCTGAGAGCGGATTCAGTTTGCTGAATTTGGGTTTTAAAGGTTTCGTTGTAATCTGAAACTTAAACTGCATCATATTGATACCAATCGCGATCACAAGTCCAACAATAAAGAATGGAAGCAACTGCTTGAGCAGCTCCAACAGAATATTATTTATTAATACACTGTAATCTTTCCGTACAATATTTCCTTCCCAATATGTCGTATAGGCTGGCATCTTCTCATAGATCTCGCCAAACAGCTTCATGAAATTTTCGCCCATATGACCAACCCAGAATTTCAGGATTAGGAAAAGTGCGATCAACTCCACACCGTTTGACAGCTCCTTACTTTTGGGAACTTTACCGTCTTTACGTGTATCCGACTTTTTCTTTGAGGTTGGTTCCTCTGTCTTCTCTCCGCCCGGTCCATCCTGTCCAAAAAACTGTAAATTGTATTTTAAGATCACATCATGCCCTCCACCATCGAAACAATCAGCTGCCGCATCTGTGTGGTGATAAAGTTGCAGACATCAGGAAGCAGTGTGACTGTAACCATGATCACTGTAAGTCCCATCAACAGCTTGAGCTGGATACCTACCGAAAACATATTCATCTGCGGCGCGAGCTTTGCCAGCAGCGCAAGCACAATATTCATCAGTGTCATACTGGCAAATACTGGCAGACAAATCCGGAAACCAATCACAATATAATCACTCAAAAATGTAATCAGCGATTCCAATAGACGGTTCGTGTCAATCACAGCCCCCCCAACCGGAATCAGCGTGAAGGTCTCCATCAGCGCTGCGAGCAAATACCGATGAAGTCCTGTCGTATACAATATCAGCAGGACGCCATACTGTAACATCATACCTGTGATAGACGCCTGCTCATTCGTCGTCGGGTCAAACATATTTGCCATGGAAAGCCCCACTTCCATATCAATGATTCTTCCTGCAAACAAAACAATGGAAGTACACATCTGGGCTGCCAAACCTATCAGCAGGCCCACCGACACTTCCTTCAACACGACTGTAGAGAATCCAAGTATTGTATTGTATTCGGGATAGATATGTGCTGGTCCAAAGTTGTACATAATATAAGTTACAAACACACTCAATCCTATTTTTACATTATTTGGCACACCCTTTGTACTAAAAAACGGTGCCACAAAGATAAAAGCGGATACCCGCACAAGCACAAACAGAAAATATTCCAGCTCAGACATGGAAAAAGAATAATTCACCATACTGTGCAACGCTTCTCCCTTCCATTATCTGATATACAGCGAAAAGTCCTGCCATAAATCTGTCATATACGTGATCATTTGATTTAACATCCAGTCACCTAATACCATGAGACATAGAAACATCCCTACAATCTTTGGCACAAAAGTAAGTGTCTGCTCCTGAATCGAAGTAACTGTCTGAAAAATACTGACACATAGACCAATCACCAGCGAAACAATCAATGGCGGTGCTGCTGTCTTCAGGATTACAAACAAGCCTTCCTTTACGATATCTGTAACCATTTCTGTAGTCATCTGTACAGCACTCTCCTTTCCTCAAAACAACTCCATACATCAGTAAAATGTTCGAACCAAATAAACAATTACCAGATTCCATCCATCTGCCAAAACAAACAACAAGATCTTAAACGGCATAGATATCGTAGTAGGCGGCAGCATCATCATACCCATACTCATAAGAACGGATGCCACTACCATATCAATAACGATAAACGGAACATAAATCAAAAAGCCTATGATAAAGGCTGTACGAAGTTCACTTATTATAAATGCTGGAATCAGAACAGATGTAGGTACTTGATTCTGGCTCTCACCATCCCATGCTGTATTGGATATCTGCATAAAAGCATCAATATCCTTCACCTGTGTCTGTTCAAACATAAAAGCCCGCATTGGATCTATTGCTATTTCGAATGCTTCCTCAAATCCTATTTCCCCTGCATCATATGGTACGATAGCCTCTGTGTATACCTTACTGATCACTGGCTGCATAATAAAGAACGTAAGAAATAAAGAAATTGCAATCAACACCTGATTGGGCGGTGCTGTCTGTGTATTCAACGCCTGCCGTGTAAAATGCAGTACGATCAAAATTCTTGTAAAAGAAGTAATCGTAACCAAAAGGATCGGCACAACCGCAAGTGCTGTCAATATCAACAGAATCCTCAATGTACCACTGAGTTCCCCGTTTCCACTGTCATATTCAATCGTTAGGCTGTTGGCAATATTTAATTTTTGAAGTTCTTCACCAGTCTGGGCAGAACCCGGTTCTCTGATATTCGTCCGCTCTTCATCTTCCTGCCGATTATCCAGAATCTGCTCCGCAGCGGCTCCGTCATCCTCTGTTGTCGCATTCACTACAACAAAATCTGTCAAAAATATAGTCACCACCATGCAGAGCATGTATACAATTTTGCGAAGCTCCTGCCTGATATTGTACTTTCTGCTCTTATTCTTCATATCCCATTATCCTTATATCTCACCACACATCTACAATCCAGGTTCTACGACTGTTTTCTAAACTTGTCTAATATTTCCTTGAAATTCATATTGACTGCCGTTTCTGTCTCTGTTTTATGAAATGCTGCAATGTCTTCCTTTGTCAATTCTCCAAGCAGTGTGACGGTGTCCTTGCAGACGATATAGGAAAAATATTTTTCACCTATTCTCACAACCTGTATATATTTCGTCGGCGCGATCTTAAAAGTTTCCAATACCTCCACGTTAGAACCTGCAAGCCTTCCTTTTTGAAGACCTGCAGTGAGCTTTGTGGCAAAATATGTAAGAGCCAATACAAATATAAATATCAGTGTTACTGTCAACAATTGTCCAATGGAGTCAAACCTCTTTGATGTCGATGATAAAAGCATATTCTCTAGCCTACAACCTTCTTGACAGCCTCTAAAACACGTTCCGCCTGGAAAGGCTTTACAATAAAGTCTTTTGCTCCTGATTGAATCGCTTCGATAACCATCGCCTGCTGTCCCATCGCAGAACACATGATAACATTGGCTGCCGGATCGATTCCTTTTATCGCCTTGAGTGCCTGGATACCATCCATCTCAGGCATTGTGATATCAAGCAGAGTCAGATCAGGTGACGCCTCCTTGTACTTATCGACTGCGATCTTCCCATTTTCTGCCTCAGCAGCGATCTCGTATCCGTTTTTCGTAAGAATGTCCTTAATCATCATTCTCATGAATGCCGCATCATCTACGATCAGAATTCTCTTTGCCATAATAAACCATGTCCTTTC
>VSNR01000027.1 GCA_009774345.1 Lachnospiraceae bacterium
TCCTCCAACGTTTTTCTTTATTGTACTTGAAATGTGGAGGAATTGCAAAATCTTTTCCGGTTTATCCGGGTTAGGAATACATTCAATCAATTTATCCGAATTTGCCTTTTCAATTGCATGTTCCAGATTCGCAAATAATTTCTGGTCTACTCTGATTCGCGAATAGCAATACATACAATAACCGTCTGTACTTGCTTCTAATACCGTCTTTAAATTGCATTTTTCCACTGCATCCGCATATCCATATCTTTTCCACTTTTTATATTTAGGTTTAAAAGCCGGCATCTCCAGTGTTAAAAAATCTTCCATATTTACCACTTCCGTATCTCGTTCATTATCATTCTCTGAGAAGCTGTCAGTTCCTGTTGCTCAATCTGTTTAAGACATTTTTCATCGCTCTGCCCCCATGCATGATTCATTTTATTGTTGAGCAGACGCCTCAGAATGGTATTCATTTCAGGTTCCTCATTGACCCGAATACGAAATAATCGCCCAAATATAATCTGAACTTCTGAAACCGAAACGTAATCGTTACTATCCATAATCTCACAATTCCCATTCTCCAATATCACAAGATTTGCATCCTGTGCATGAGCAACTAAATCACAGGAATGTGTTGTGATCAGCCATCTTCCCCACGGAAACTTTTTCTTTAAAAATTGCAAAATTTCTGCACAATACTTAGGCGATAAAAATTCATCCAGCTCATCTATTACAATCCACGCATACTGCAATTTTCTTTTATCCACTTCCATGTCCCGGTAATAAAGTAATTCGAGCAATATACGTATCAGCGCCTGATATCCACTAGAAAGCAATCCCCTGCCATCTCCAAAATCCACTTCTCCCAGCGGATCTTCATATATTAGTTCAAATCTATCATTTGTCAGTTCGTAAAATAAACTTTGCAATTCTTTTTCATACAATAGATAGATCAATTCAATTCTTTCTGTTAAAGTTCCATAGCAATTAAAAGAATCCAGTAAATTAAAATGTGTTTCCCTTAGTCTTGTTTCTAAGATTGTTTTTTTGTACTCTGGTTTGCTTTTTATTGTGGATATTTTTTTAACATCAAAGCTGCGGTTCACTGCATCAATAAAATATACATTATCCAAACTTTCTGCCTGTTCGATAAAAAGCTTTAATAACATCGTTTTTCCACTAGAATTATCTCCTATAATGATGCTATCCTGATAAGGAAGTTCTTTTTTATATATTTTATCTACAATATCACTGATTTTCTCCAGTCCAAACCTCATACACAGTCTTCCACCTTTCATTCATACTCTTCATTTTTACGGTTCCCTGTCTTGCGTTTTCTATATATCTGGGGTGTTTTAAGACATCATTGTATACTTTGGGTGTAATCAAATCACGAACTTTTAATTTTTCATAGACAATATAAAAACTTTCCAGTAATGCCACTTTAGACGACTGTTTTGTATGAACTGCAAACAATGTCAAAAAGCCAGCCAGACTATCTCTGTACTCTGCAATCTGATTTTCATCAAATTCCATCACTTCCTCTGAAAAATGATCTAAAAGCTTCCCATACGAACCGTTGTATCCATCTATCACAAAATCAAAATCTGATTCGCCCTCCCTGATAGAAACATATTTTTTTAATGCACAAAAACGAAGCAAAGTCTCCATGTCCCGCTCTTTGGCATTTTCTCTCCCCCATAACTTTCTCCACGCAGCATTGTTCCTGTTAAAACTATGCAGCATATCATAAAAAGCACAATTATAGACTCCGTTTCTTTGCTCTTGTTCTGTCAATAGAGAACCACCTGTATTTAAATTTGCAAAAATCTGCCTTAAAATTGCAGGACGTTGTTTGTCATTATCAATTTTGATCTCTATCACAGTAATAGTCGTATAATCAACACGTCTCTTTGCTTCTACAGACAAAGCATTATAATCCAAGTCAAACTGCTTTCCTTCATCATGATCTGACCGAATGTGTAGTTCTTCTAATGCAAGCGCTTTCATAAGGGCTTCCTTAAAAGAATGATTTTCTGTATCAAGCTCTGAAAGGTCCACAGAACTGTTGATTTTATTGTCCAGATAATAACCTATATAATAAAAAAACAAACTCATAATCCGTTGTTGGCCATCTAAGATTTCAAGCTGGTTTTCTGTGTTTCTGCAAGTGTAAATCGGTGGGATGGGCAAACCATAAATTAATGATTCAGCCAATGAAATAACCTGTTCCTTTGTCCAACGATATTTTCTTTGATATTTGGGTATGATATACAAATTCTCATTTACACTCTCCATAAGTGTCCGAAACCCAACATCCGTCTTGTATTGCTGTATACCCGTTTGTCTCAAATCATCCACTAAATCATGGTTTAACATCCCTTTAACCTCCATTGCAACTCCTTATAGCACAGCACGCTGTGCTCCGTTTCTTACCTCATTATTTCAGAGTGGAAGCACCGTTCCTGACACACAAACTCCAACCGGGCAGACAGCCATACAAAGCCCACAGGCGTTTTTTCTTCCATGTGTTTTCAGGTATAAGCTTCTCTTTTCGTTGCACAGCCTGTAATCTATGATATCACTTCTGACTGTGTCAAGCGTCCATTGTACATTATGCAGTGCATGACAGGGACGTATCTCAACACACTTTTTGCAATCTTCAAGACATTTGCTTTTTATGATTTTATCCCCATAGTCAAACTGCTCATTGATTAAGATTGCAGACAGCCTTACCCTTGGTCCATACTTTTCCGTAATGACGACATCATTTTTCCCAATCCAACCTATTCCGGCATTGACTGCGGCAAATTTAAAGGAAAAAGGGGCTTCCAAATCTGTCTCATTATTCTGTGCTACAGGTGGAAAATGATATTTTACTCCATATTTATCCAGCATTTCTTTTAACTGTGTTCCTATTTTCTCCACTATCATTCTGGCATCGCAAATGCCTTTTTCGAATTTTTCTTCTGTATACGTCTCGATTGTAAGCTGCTCTCCATACGGAACTGCGAACACCAAAGCTGATGCATATGTGTCTGCATATGCACTGTACGCAAGATCTGTAAATCCGTAAATCACTTCAGGATATTCCAAAAATATACTGCGGATATTCTCTTGAATCATATACACTTCACCTTTCTATATCTCCTACCCGGTTTCAAACACGCTCTAGTCATCATAGTCATCATTATGTATAAAACAATACGCATCCTCCATGAGCATTTGCAGATACTCATCGAAGCTCTCAGCAATCACCGCCAGTTCATCCGGGTCGTGCAGAAACCGGACAATCTGTCCCTTCGTGCCGCCGGGCGCTGGGGAAAAGTCGATAAACAGCTGCGATGTGCCGCCGTTATTCATGCAATCCGAAAAGTGAAGCCAGCACATCTTATCCGCGTCGTCTATAATTTTGTCGTCTATTTCGACATCCTCTCCAAATTCTCTGTCTATATAATCTTTTAACCAGTCAAAATCTTCTATGTCTGTCATTTCCTGAGAAGATAAGAGGTAGTATGGATACTCCTCGAGATCTGAGCCCAGAAAATAGATTCCATACTGTTTTCCCTCATACTCACGCCAATAGGTTCCATCTACAATACTTAATAGCTGTATGAGGCTTTCGGGCATCTCAGGGTATAATTTTTGCAGCGTTTCAAGGTCGGTCTTGTCTGCACCATGCATGACGGCTGCGAATGCGTCCCACTCCTCTCCAAGGCCATTGTCGTGATATGCTTTTTTTAATCCTTCGATGTATTCCTGTGCGATGTTCATGATAATTGTTCCTTTCTGGTTTATCCAGTTTCTTTTCTCTCTTCTCGCCCTCTTCTTCTTTTACTTCCTTTAAAGCATCAATCAAAAATCTGACAAATGCTTTGAACTGGCTGTCCGTCATTCCCATATCGACCATGAATCCTCAACTTCCCCTCCCTTTCCCCGTGTTCCTGCTCTACGAAAATAATACCGCATAAAACAATAAAAAGCAACTTAAAATACACTGCTTCCTCTTGGCTTAGGAATTACCTTTCATGGTTCCCAACACAATCTCTGCCCTCGTTCCTCTCCCCTGCTTCGAGGTAATCTGAAATGAATGCCCCAGTTTATCCAATATGGAGCGGCACAGGTAAAGTCCAATCCCTGTGGAATATTTATCGGCATGTCCATTATAGCCTGTGTAGCCTTTCTCACAGACTCTTGGCAGATCCTCAGCGCGGATGCCGATTCCTGTATCTTCTATTATAATTCGTATCCTCTGCACACTTTTGTCAGAAGCCGCTGCCTGATCTTCCTTCTGCTCGCCGGCAATATCGTCCCAGGGATGTTCGCCGCCGCATACGTGGATTGTGACACCGCCCTGCTTTGTGTATTTGACGGCATTTGACAAAAGCTGGTCGAGCACAAACCCCAGCCACTTCTTATCCGTCACTGCCATGAGTTCACAGGGTGTGTATGCCAGCCGAAGCTGCTTCTGGATAAACTGTCTGGCATACTTGTGAATCGACGGTCTGATCACCTCGTCCAGCATCACATGCTCAAACACAAAATCATTTGTCTCTGCGCCAAGCCGCGTGTACTGCAATGCCATATCGGCATACTGCTCAATCCGAAAAAGTTCGTTCTGCATCTGCCTGAGTTTTATGACATGTATGTCATTTTCCTGTGTGTCGACCGCCTCGAGACAGGCGCTCATCTCCTCGTCAATCAATATTTTGAGCGCGGCAATCGGCGTCTTAATCTGATGGACCCACATAGAATAATATTCTGTGAGATCCTGCTGCCGGGCTGTCAGCTCATTCTGAATCCTGTCCTTCTCCTTTACCAGCACATGGATGCTGTCCTGATAATATGTTTCATACAAGTACTCTGGCGCTTTTACCACGCTCTGCACCACTGTGATATTTTGCCGCATCTCCTCTAACTGGCGGAGGCTCTCACGGTGTCTGCCAAATCCCAGCACTGCCGCTGCCACAGTGACAAAAACGCATAATAGCATCCCATAGCCGATTTCCTGAGCGGGGATTCCATTTAGCAGCATCGTGGCAGTCATCACCAGTGCAAGGAACAAATTTACCGTAAGCCATCCGCTGTTTTCCCTGAGATAAGTCCTAAAGTTTAACATATCACTCCCATCTGCCTGCTTTGACAGGCGTATAACGCTTTACCCGACGCGGTATCCAATCCCTTTCTTGGTCTGTATAAAGTCCAAAAGCCCCACACTCTCGAGTTTCTTCCGCAGACGGTTCACATTCACCGACAGCGTATTTTCATCCACATAGCTGTCACTCTCCCACAGCTTTGTCATGAGTGTGTCCCTCGCAACCACTTTTTCCTTATTTTCCATCAGCACCTGCAAAATGCGCAGCTCATTTTTGGTCAGTTCCAGCTTCTCACTGCCGTATAGCAGCGCCGCCTCGGTGAGATTCAGCATCACACCCCGGTGCTCGAGCACCACACTCTGACTCACAAAATCATAGCTTCTGCGCAGCATTGCCTGTATTTTCACCGTGAGGACATCCAAGTCAAAGGGTTTTGCGATAAAGTCATCCCCGCCCATATTTACCGCCATCACGATATTCATATTGTCGGCCGCGGAGGACAAAAAGATCACTGGCACCTTAGAGATCTTGCGAATCTCGCTGCACCAGTGGTATCCATTGTAAAACGGCAGCTTGATATCCATCAGTACCAGATGCGGCGATGCGCGCACAAACTCCGTCATGACGTTTCCCAAATCCTGCGCACATTCGACGGCATATCCCCAGCTCTCCAGATGGCGTTTCAGACCCCCGGCGATCATCTCGTCATCCTCCACAATAAAAATCTTATACATTGCCCATTCCCCCATTGTAAAACGGAAAAACAACCTTTGTGACAATAAAACAATATCATTTCGCCATTGTAAATTCAAGCGTTGTTTTCTTATGGCTTACAAAAATTCAAATGAGAATTTACTCAGGTATCTTGCATTTTGCGAATTCATATGATATACTGACGATGAAAACGCAAATAATGTAAGGTTCCATTGTTGGCAACCACAAAAAACCCCAAGGGCAGCGAACACTTGGGGTTTTTCTGGTTTTTCTGGTAACTTACACCTTGGGATAGATTTTTGTTGCCTTATTTTGTCCTATCTATCCATTTGCATATGTAATATGCAAGGACTCCTGTAAATAATGTCAGCGCAAACTCTGTAAAGTCCATTGTCTCACCTCCTTCCTGTTCCCAGTGGGAGGGGCAACATCTCTATCATAATAGATATCGCAAGTATTGTCAATTTTATTCAAAACAGTGTGCTTGTCAACTCTCCCAAAACAGTACCAAATGCTGCTGCTTTCTGTTATAATAAATCCATATCCCACATCCTATCATCACTTTTCAAAGGAGCGTTTAAATGAAAGTTTTGTTAATCGGAATCAATGCCAAATACATCCATTCCAATCCTGCGGTTTACAGCCTCAAAGCTTACGCGGACAAGTATTACCCCCACCGCCCGGACGGCTGTGTCCTCGGGATTGCAGAATATACCATCAACCAGACGGTACAATCCATTCTTGCTGAGCTCTATCGGCAGCAGCCACAGATCGCCGCTTTTTCATGCTATATCTGGAACTGGACCATCATTCAGGCGCTATTGTCAGAACTGCCAAAGGTTCTGCCAGATACCGCACTCTGGCTTGGCGGGCCAGAGGTTTCTTACGATGCCGAAGACTTATTACGTACCTATCCCCAGCTTACCGGCATCATGGTGGGCGAGGGTGAGGAAACCTTTCTCGAATTGCTGCGCTATTACTGGGAGCACAAGACTGCACTGTCTGATATCAAAGGAATTGTCTGCAAAGAAGGTTTTACCGGAGAGCGGGGGCTTGTGGACATGAACCGCCTGCCCTTTCTGTACGCTCCTGACGCGGATACCGCGACAGAAAATGTGCAGTATGCTGTCCCAGCGGCATTCCAGAACCGCATTCTCTACTACGAGTCCCAGCGAGGATGTCCATTTCAGTGCAGCTACTGCCTCTCCTCCATCGACAAGAAGGTGCGCCTGCGCAATATGGACACTGTAAAATCAGAATTGCGCTATTTTCTGGACAATCGCGTGCCGCAGGTAAAATTCATAGACCGCACCTTTAACTGCAATGCGTCCCACGCGCTTGATATATGGAAATACCTGTCAGAAAATGACAACGGCATCACTAATTTCCACTTTGAAATCGCAGCGGATTTGCTGACAGAAGAACATCTTGAAGTAATGCGCGGTA
The DNA here is from genome assembly GCA_009774345.1 of Lachnospiraceae bacterium. Taxonomy (GTDB): domain Bacteria; phylum Bacillota; class Clostridia; order Lachnospirales; family Lachnospiraceae; genus COE1. Next base: position 7,239 of record VSNR01000027.1, read on the forward strand.
TGCGCCCCGGTCTGATTCAGCTTGAGATCGGCGTGCAGACTGCAAATGAAAAGACCCTCAAAGCGATTCACCGCCACATGGACTTAGATAAACTATGCAAAACGGTGGCTGCCGTTCACAGCTTTGAGAATATCCACCAGCATCTTGACCTGATTGCCGGACTACCCTATGAGGATTATGATAGCTTCGCAGATTCATTCAACACGGTATATGCCATGATGCCTGACCAGCTACAGCTTGGCTTCCTGAAAGTGTTAAAGGGTTCCCCGATGGAGCAGCGCGCCAGCGGGTACGGTATTGCATACAGCGCCAGTCCACCCTATGAAGTGCTGTACACCAAGTGGCTTTCTTATGACGAGTTACTGAAATTAAAGGGAATCGAGGAAATGGTAGAACTGTACTATAATTCCAGCCAGTTTTCGCACACACTCCCCGTGCTGGTACAGTACTTTGACTCCCCATTCTGCATGTATGAGGCGCTTGCAGACTACTATCGCACCAATGGATTTTTAACCAGCACACCCTCAAGAAGCTACCGCTATCAGATTTTGCTGGACTTTGCATGCACTGCCGCCGCAGACCAGCGCACTCTGTTTGCCGAGCTGCTCACTTTTGATCTGTATCTGCGCGAAAACTTAAAAAGCAGACCCGGCTTTCTGCCAGAACAAAAACAAAACCGGGACAGCGTGCGCTGTTTTTATGAAAAAGAAGAACAGAGACCGCAATACTTAAAAAATTATGAAGGTTATACCTCTGTGCAGCTTCTGCGGATGACCCACATAGAGCAGTTTTCCTATCCTGTCTGGAAAAAATGCGCTGAGGAGCAGCAAAAGAGACTGGAAACGCCCGCCTATATCCTATTTGATTATCAAAAGCGGAACGCCTTGACGCACGATGCGGTGTATTATGAAATAACATTGTAAAAAAGTCCCCCGCGCACGGGGGACTTTCTTTCTTATTTTTTCTTTTATTTTACGGATTTACGCCAAGTGCTGCCCAGCTAGATGCGCCGATCAATGGAAGCGCAAACTGTGTGTAGGCTGCTGACTGTGGTGTGTCAATGTACTTAAATACATCGTACATCATCTTAGGTGTCGTCGCAAGACCATTTCCGTCACAGTTGTACAATCCGCAGGCAATCTTGTCTGCATTTTTCTCATAGACATTATCCACTGTCCTGTGTACAATAAAGCCCTTGATCAGCGGATTCTTCTCTGCGAGCTTGTACGCATAGGCAAAGGATGCTGCCTGTGTCGCCTCGTCAGAGGTCATCGAGTTAAATAAAATCTCTGAGATAATGATGTACCGGACCTGTCCATTTGGTGCAAGGAATGTCGGCTGGCTCATGTAGGAGGTAAATACTTCCATATTCTGAGGATTGATCATTCTGGTGTTCGGTGTGTGATCAATCAGGTTCATTCTCTTGTAATTTGCAGGCATATCCCAGAATCTTGCAGCGGTCAGAGGTACCGGATGCGGATGCCATGCTACGCCCCAGTCAATGTTTCCGTGGGAAGCCACATCGACATTAAAGGCATCAATGAATTTCTTCGCGCCATACTGGTTTGCTGTGCCATCTTCCCAGTTCCAGCGCTGGTCGATACAGGTCAGCACTCTCGCGTTGGCATTCTCGCTCTTGATGGCATTATAGCACATACGAAATGCCTTCTCATACTCAAGCGCAAAGTTCGTGACATTAAAGTTTCCCGCGAAATACCACGGATTATTGTTGTTGACCTCATTGCCGATAATCCAGTTAGTAATCAGTCCTGTCGCCGGATTGCTGTAGCGTGATGCGAGGAAGGACATCAGTGCTGCGATGGACTCTGCCCCCTGCTGTTCGTCTGTGTTGAATGCATAATGTCTGTAACCCGGCACGCGTCCCGACGGTTTGACAGTGAGTGCTGTCGCTGCGTTGTAGTAGTTGACAAGGTTCATGGTCACTTCTACCTTCTGCGAAGCGAAAATAGTCATCACCATGTCATACTCTGCCACGATGCCCTGATTGAAATTATAGGTCTTACCATTGTAATTGTACGGAAGCGCTGGCCCCGGCTGAAAGAATCTGTCAATCGCCATCTCATAGCTTGCATGCTGTACGCCAAGGTCTGGCATCGATACCATCGCCGCATTGTCTGCTGTGATACCCTTGATCGACAATGGCACTGGATTCACTGCGGTGTGTGTGGCAAGCGCCTCTGGATTCGTGATATAAAATTCTTGGCTGACAGGCACAAATGCACCGCCCTGTACTGCTGCCACAACAAATTTTGAGTAGAGCTTGGAATTGGCTGTTCCCTGATCGAGCGTCGTCACGAAAGTCACGGCAGGCGCATTCGGTGTCACTGCACAGAAATCAGCTCTTCCGCTAATCGAATTCTGATACGGCTTCATCTCAAACAAATACAGGTTTCCGTCTTCACTTGGGACGCCGTCCGCAGCCGCAACGACCGTGATCTGGTTGCCGCCGCTGATAATGCACTGGCTGATGGTTGCTGTTCCCGCAGCAGCAGCCGTCATCGACATCAAGCACACAAATACCATGCAGAGCGCTGCCCAGAGAGTCAATTTCTTCTTCATTAAATTAAATACCTCCTATGTATTCTGAGAAAATGAATTAAAAAAAGTTAACAGTTATAAAAATTATAGCATCTCACCTAAAATTTGACAAGCCCTTATTCCAGTCCCACCTGAGACCAGCTCGTGATGCCAAGTATGGGCAGTGCAAAATCCGTGTACTCCGGTGAATTTCCCTTGTCCATATTGGCAAAGACCCCATATGCATACTTGACGCCCGTCTCTGTGCGGATGCCAAGCGCCATGCCGTCGCCTTTGATCTCTGCCACATGGTCTACCTGCCTGTGGAACACAATCCCCTCAATCAGCGGATTGGAGGCAGTCAGTTTGTAGGCAAAGACAATGGATGCTGCCTGCGTCAGCTCGTCCGTCGGTATACTGGTGCTGTAAGAGGTAAATCCCATCTCCGTGATCAATATATGCCGCACGCCGCCGTTCGGCGCAAGCATCGCCGGCTGCATCATATGGTTCGTCACGACATCCGTGTTTGCGGGGTTGACAAATTTCGAATCGTCTGTATGGTCAATCAGATTCAGTCTGGCATACTCCGACGGAAAACTCCAAAAGCGGCAGTTCTGCATGGGCGCCGGATACGGATGGAACGACAAGCCCCAGTCAATATCCCCGCTGACCCGGATATAGGATGCAAATGCATCTAAAATCTCCTTTGCTGTAAACTGTCCTCTCGTGCCGTCTTTGTAGTTCCAGCGCTGGTCAAAGCTCGTAAAAACCCGCGCACCACTGTTCTGGCTCTTAATAGCATTGTAGCACACCCGAAATTCTTTCGCGTAATGCGCAGCAAGTGTGTCTGCCTGCACGTTGCCCATATAATGCCACGGATTGCTGGAATTGACTTCATTTCCGATCACCCATGTATGAATCGTTCCCATGGAGCCGGAATAACGGTTTGCCAAGAAGGACATGAGCGCCTCGAGCTTCTCTGCCGGAATCTGTTCATCAACGTTAAATGCATAACAGTTCTTTCCGGCAGAACGCCCCGAAGGAACCACCAGATCGGATGCCGCCGGAATATACGAATTTTTGATGACCATAACCACATTGCAGCCTGCCCCCGCAAGTCTGGTGCAGATGACGTCGTACTCACGCACAACGGACGCATTAAAACTATACGTCTTTCCATTATACGTATAAGGAATCCCGCCCGCCGTGAAGAAGCGGCTGACATCCAGCTCATAGGAGGCAAACCCTACGCCCAGATTCGCAAGCTCGTCGCTGTAACGCCAGTCGGCTGTCAGCCCTTTTTTGCTCCTTGCCGGATACGCAGTTGATTTTGTCGCCACTGCCTCTGGGTTTGTGATATACATCTCATTGCTCACAGGCACAAAGCTGCCATTTTGCAGCACGGTGACCACAAAACGTGAATACAGCTTTGACGATGCACTGTTTAGATTCAGCGGAATGGAAAAAGATGCTGCCGCCGACGCTGGCGCTTTTGCGCAGTAATCTCTGCGCGTGCCGACCCCCAGCTCATAAGGTTTTAATTCAAAGAGATAATAAGTTCCATCCGCCGACACTGGCACTGCCATACTTGTCGCTGTCACTGTGACATTTTTTTCAGAAATCACACACTGCTCTACTGTGACCGCTATCTCCGCAGCATGCACAACATCTGTGCCGCAAATACAAAGCTGCAATAAAACTGCAAGCAGCAGGGTGAACACAATCCTTTCTTTTCTCATTCAAACTCTCCCTTTTTATCATGATTATTTCTTTTATTTCTTCCTTAAATAAGTAATAAACGCATTTCCATTCTGACGGAATAACTCTGTGGCATCATTCATTCCCACCTTGTATACCGTCCCTGACTGGGGGTTCATCACCACGATATTGAGTTCATTAAACCCAATCACCAGCATCGCACTGTTATTTTCAAGCGAGACGAGCACTGGAATGTCTTGATTGATATAGTACAATATTGCATCCAAGCTCACGCCCCTCAGATCAAGCGCCGTGGCGCCATTGATATTCTCCTCCAGAATCTGCCGCACTGTCTTTCCTTGATCCAGCATGGGCTGTACATTCTTGATGCTGCCGCAGAACTCCAAGATGGTCTCTAGGCAGACTGCCAGATCAGAATTGTCCTCCCCCCGCTGCTTCCCTGTGATTGCCATAATCTGATTTCTGGTGCTGCGGGAGGTCCGCTTCCAAATATAGTCGCCATTCTGGTTGACCACCGTCCCGCTGATGCTGTAGGCGAGATTAATCGCCTCAGACTCATGGGTAAAGGTGCCGTCAATCCCATATCTGCCATATACATAGTAGCGGCTTACAGGCTGCTCCACCTTCACTGCAAGCTGTCTTACGCCTTCGAATAACACCTGTAATGGTTTGGTGCTTTTCGGTTTTTTTACTTCCATTGCATTCTTGAGCACAAGCTGTACAATCTTCTCATACGTCTGGGTCACCACCACCTCCGACGAGTTGTATCCGATCTCATCAACCAGATTGTTGACGATCTGATCGCCTGTCGTGCTGGTGTAGCTGCCGTCCTCCTGCTTCACAACCCGCATGAGTGAGATTAAGTTCTCCTCAATCACTGCCTCTGTCACATAGATGCCCTCTTGGCGGTACGTCTTTAAGACCTCGCCGCGCTCATTCTGAATATAGACAGTATTCATCGGAAAAGTCACAGAACCCGAAAAATCAATGCGAATATCATCGTATTCCGCAACCCCGTAAATCAGATCTTCCTCAATAAATCCAAGCGGCAGCATTCGGCTAGAGCCCGATGTCTCGATCTCCTGCGTCTCTCCCGTATTTAAATTCATCAAAATCAGCTTTGTGCTCTCATATGCGTCGGCAGAGTTCTGCCACACCAGCATCTTATTGGTATGGGACACCTGAAAACTCCCCTGCTGCAAATTCTGGGCAATCTCCTCACAGGTGAGATTCATCAAGTCAATCGCCAGAATCGAGCCGTCAAGGTAGATGTAAAAGATTCCATTTTTGTTGATATACGAGAGCTGCTCCATATCTGTTTTCAATGTCGCATACGCCTTGTTATATGGAATGAAAATCAGCTCCTCGACCGTGTTGAGCATTCCATTGTACTCATAGACCTGCACGCCGATGCTTCCCTCATGCCGTCCGCGGTTCATATAGCCATACACCATAAACCGCACATTCTCTGTCTCATCCACATTCAGGATCTTGATATCATGGTTATCATAATTGCTCCTAACATCGTCCCCATCATAAAAGCTGAAAAGATACGCCATCTTCTTGTCCGCCGCATGATAACAAAACAGCTGGTTTTCATTGACAAAGGCAAGGTTTGAACCGCCGTCGCTCTCCATCATCTGCACATTGTCGTCCCGGATGCCGAGCATAATCTTACTGCCCCCGTACACATCTGCCGCAGGGTCAAAGATTTGGTTCATACTGCGCTCATAGTCCAAGAGATAGGTTCTGTCCGGCGTATAACGGATTCTGAAAAATTCGACGATATTATACTGATCTGTCTTTTTTCCTTCCTTTGTCTGCACCCGGTAATGCATTCGGATGGACGCTGTCTGCGGTTCGATCTCGCTGATCACAATCTGCGGCTGCGAGATCTGTGACACATTCAGCTCTGCCCATGTGATCTGCTTGAGGCTGGAATGAATATCGACGTGGCTGAGCGTTGTGTTGTCCCCCTTGGCATTAGGTTCCAGATACGTCACAAGGTCCTTGGCGCGCTCTTTGTCAAAGGTCTTATCATGAAATTCTCTGACGAAGAGCAGTTTCTCATACGTGTGGTATCCCTCACTGTCAATAATGCGCGTATAGTAGCGCACTGTCTCATTCTGGACTTTCAGCATCAGAATCCAGTTGTACTCGACACCTGTCTCGATCAGGTCCTTGACCGTCACTGCCGCCTGAATCTTATCCCCTGTGTCCGTATACTCCGTGACCTTTGTCTTCTCAACAAGCCGGGACCCGTCTATGCTCCTGACCTCAAAAGTGATGTCGCTGATCTCATTGCCGTATTTGTCTATCACAAATCCAAGTGTACGCCCGTCTCCAAGCGGTGTGATCGTGTCCCTGAAAAAGCTGCCGTCCATCTCCTGCCGCAGTCCATGCAGATAATTGTACGCAATTCCCCTCGTGGTGATGTGCACCAGCGGCAGGGTCGCCTGCGCCATGTTTGTCGTCAGCTCCTTGTTTCCCTGATTATAGATACTGCTGCTCACAAAGAGCGTGATGACAAAAACTACAATACAGACTGTCAGTTTGCTGATAACCTTCTTCATATACTCAACTCCATCTATTCAACCTGTTCCAATAATGTCTGAAGTGTGGGGCTGATATGCAGAAATTCTTCCAGCTTTGTCAGCTCCTCTTGCATCTTTGTCCCTGCATGGTATTTCATGTGATTTTTCCTGACTGCCCGTATCAGTATATTTTTGGGCGTGTGTTCCATATCAATAAATTCCAGAATCTGCGTGTCATATCCGTATTGCTCTAACAAATTTGCCCGCACAGCATCTGTCATGAGCGCTGCCATGCGCTCTTTAACCAGACCATACCGCAGAACCGGCGCGAGCGCGTCACACGATAGCTGGCGGTTCATCTCATGCTGGCAGCATGGCACTGATAAAATAACACGTGCATTCCACTGTACTGCCCTCGCAAGCGCATAATCTGTCGCCGTATCGCAGGCATGGAGCGTCACCACCATATCCACACGGTCGTTATTTTTATACGAACCAATGTCTCCTACCTGAAATTTTAACCCATCATATCCCAATTTATCCGCCAGTGCCTGACAGTTTTTAATAACATCTGCTTTCAAATCAAGCCCGACCACTGCAATGTCGTATCTATTCACGATTTTCAGATAATAGTACAGTGCAAATGTCAGATACGACTTGCCGCAGCCAAAGTCGATAATGTTGAGCTGCCCCTCCCCTTTGGGAAGATTCGGCAGAACATCCCGCACAAATTCCAGATACCGGTTAATCTGCCGGAACTTATCATACTTTGCCTTCAGCACTTTTCCCTCTGTATTCTGCACACCGAGCGCCACCAAAAACGGTACAGGTTCGTCCTGCGGCAAAAGATACTGCTTCTGTTTATTATGCGATAACGCCAGCTCCCGCTTTTGCGCCATGACCTCTTTTTCTTTGATGGTCAGCTTTCCCTTCCTGCTCACAAGCACCGTCAGTTTATGGCGCTCTGCAGACAGCTCCAGCTGTCTGAAATCTGATGCCAGCGCTTCTATAATCAATGCCGGAAACTCGTCCGGGCTGAGATTTTGGTGATATGCCTTTGTTCCCACAAACCGCTCCGCCTGATAAGACAGCGCCTCCTTTCTAAGCACTGGACGTATGCGAAGTTTCTGTATCCGTTCCCGGTCACGGGGATTGCTCAGCGTTGCACTCAGAATCAGTTCATTTTGTGCTATATAATTCCTTAATACTTGTCTTAATTTGTCCATAAGCTTCATTGTAGCATGATTTTTTCTGCATTGAAACCCTAAAACGGAAATTTTTGGATATTTACAAAATATGTATTGACATTTCTTCCCAAATGTATTATTGTATTAGTGTATTAAGTGAATGACACAGAAGGAGGTAAACAAATGGCATGGCAAATGAATTCTGACCGTCCTATCTATTCTCAATTATATGATAAAATACTCATCCGCATTGTGTGCGGAATCTACAAGGCGGGAAACCGGCTTCCCAGCGTGCGGGAGCTGGCTGCGGAGGCGAGCGTCAATCCCAATACGATGCAGCGGGCTTTCGCTGAGCTCGAACACAGCGGGCTCATCGTGACACAGCGAAACAGCGGCCGCGTTGTAACAGAAGATCTTATTAAAATAGAAGAAGCCAAGCACCAGCTTGCACTGGCGCAGGTAAACAGCTTCTTTGCCAATATGCGGGAGCTTGGCTACAACGATCAGGAAATCTTAGAACTGGTCAAAAGTATTATCCATTAAATTGATTTGAGGAGGGAACAACTATGGATACCAATCTAAACAACAACATTCCAAAAGACCCGGTGTATGTAAATGCCAACACACCACTTTTGCAGCTAAATGATCTGTGTAAGTGCTACCCGGGCATGGGAACCTATATGTCTGTCTTTCATATGAATCTTATCATTCCAAGAGGACGGATCATCGGGCTTCTGGGACCAAACGGCTGCGGCAAGACGACGCTTATCAAGATGATCAACGGACTGCTCGCGCCGACAAGCGGCAATGTGCTCATCAACGGCATGTCACCGTGTCCTGCAACCAAGAAAGTCATCTCTTATCTGCCAGAGCGCACGTATCTGGACAATGACATGAAAGTGTCGCAGATGGTCGAGTACTTCGCTGACTTTTATGAAGATTTTTCTACAGAGAAAGCCTATGGAATGCTGGGTGCTCTTGGCATCAGCTCAGATGCGCGCCTAAAGACGCTCTCTAAGGGCACCAAAGAGAAAGTCCAATTAATACTCGTGATGAGCAGGCAGGCAGATCTCTACATCCTCGACGAGCCGATCGCCGGTGTAGACCCTGCCGCGAGGGATTATATCCTGCGCACCATCATCACCAACTATAACCCCGGCTCAACCATTATCTTATCCACGCATTTGATATCCGACATCGAAAATGTATTGGACGACGTGATTTTTATGAAAAACGGCTCTCTCATGCTGTACACATCCGTTGATTCAATCAGAAGCCAGATGGGCAAATCCGTAGATACGTACTTCAGGGAGGTATATGCATGTTAGGAAAACTGATAAAATACGAATGGAGGGGACTGCGTCTTCCTCTGACGATTATGATGATTGTGCTGGCTGGAACCATGATTCTGACCTGCGGCGTCATTCTCACCATCAACCCCAAACTCGACGAGACACTTGCATGGTACTCTGGCGTGGCGCTAACACTTTCCTTCTTATTATATTACTTTGGCATCATAGGCTGTACGCTTGGCACAACGCTCATCGTCGTCGTGCGCTTTTACAAAACCTGTTACACCGATCAGGGTTACCTGACCCACACGCTGCCTGTGACGACGCCCCAGCTCTTAAACAGCAAACTTATTGCCGCCATCGCGATACAGCTTTTGATGCTGCTTGCCATCGTATGCAGTATTTTCATCATCGTGCAGGTTGGCATTCACCATATATTTTCTTTTATACCAGATTATACCTACGCTGAACTGCGCCATGAATTTTGGGAACTGTCCCCGCATATCCTAGACAGCTTTGAGGAGGAATTTGGCATCCGTCTGGGCTTATTCCTCACGTACATTATCGTTTGTTCGCTCATTGGCATCATCTCCAACATCGTCACGCTGTTTGGCTGTGTATCACTGGGACAACTATATGCGAAGCACCGCATCGTGGGTGCGATCGCTGCATACTTTGTCTTGCAGTTTGTCTTGATGATCTTTGGGAATCTCACGACCATCCCTATGTACACCAAACTGCTCACGGGGGCCTACGCTGCCAATACTACGGTCTTTGACATCCTGTCGCCAACCATGAACCTGTCACTGCTCACGACCGTTTTGCTGGCAGTCGGCATGTACTTTGTCAATCTGCATATGATGACGAAAAAACTGAATTTAGAATAAATAAAACGCGCAGGCTCCAACAGTCTGCGCAGTTTTCTTTCCCCTCTATACTATGATAAGGCCCTCATCTGTTCTAGCCGCTCATGCAGTTTTCGGATTCTTTCCAACCCGGCTGCGTCGGCAATCTCCCGCCCGGACGCAAAATACCGCACCTGCCCGGCTGTGGCTTCCCCTGCCGGCTGCGGCGCAAGCGCCCCTTTTGACGCAAGCACCCGCATCAGCTGTCTCACAGTGCCAAGACTTCCATCAATGATGTGGATTCCCTGCGGCAGCAGCGCCCGCAGCGTATCCTTAAAATAATTAAAATGCGTACAGCCCAGCACCAGCTCTCCATACTGGTCCAGTGCATATCCCGCAAATCGTTCTTGCAGATAGGCTCTCACGCGCTCCGACACAAATTCTCCCCGCTCCGCAAACTCTACCAGCCCGGGAAGCTCTAACAAATCAACCAAATGTTCATCATCCACGCGTTCCACCAGCTTTTGCAGCCGTTTCTCATGTACCGTGAGCGGTGTCGCCACCACCAGCACGCGCTTTCCGTCACTCTCCGCCACCGCAGGTTTTACCGCCGGCTCAATCCCTATAATGGGAAAATCCCGGTATTTGCTGCGCATCTGCTCCGCCGCCACCGCCGTCGCCGTATTGCACGCTATCACCACCGCCTTGCACTTTTTCGCAAGCATAAAACGAATGACTTCATCCACATAGGAAACCACCTGTTCCCTGCTCTTGGTTCCGTATGGCACATGGTCCGTGTCCGCATAAAAGATAAAATTTTCCTGCGGCATCAATACCAGCGCCTGATGCAATAACGTCATGCCGCCAATCCCTGAATCAAATATTCCTATACACATAACTACTCAACAATTTCTCCTTTTTCATGTTTATCCGCGCGCTGCATGGGGCTGCACAATCGAGTAGAGAAGATTTATCTTCTCCTACTCGCGCGCCGGGCACCCGTCAGCTTCTGCTGATAAATTTCATCTGGGTGCCCGTGTTCAATCGAGCGGGGAAGAGCCATCTTCCCTGCTCGCCGCGCGCCCCATGCGCCGCCTTAGCGGCATACTTCCCCTGCATGGGGCTGCGCATAAAAAACCCGCAAATCCATGTAGATCTGCGGGCGTTATTGAGAGAGCGAATAGCGAGTCTAGCTCGCTTACGATGTAAGCTAAATCATAAAAACACTTTTCAATATTTAAGTTCATTTTACTTTAATTGCGTCTTATCTTTAAGTACTCAATGATTATATAACATAAATCCTCATTTGAAAAGCATTTTTTCGCCAAAAGTTACTTTTCATTAGATTTTACTATGTTTCACCCTTAATATTTGTCTATTTATACAAATGCACATCTGTCTGCTCGAAATTATCGCGTATTTATGCAAATATATTGCACATATTTGCATACTAATTTTTCTCTTGATACGCCGCCTCTTCTTTATCCTGCCCGTTTTCATTTTCATCCTGCCGCATCCTGCCCTCGGCGTCAAGCAGTCCAAGCTCTAATTTCTTGACACGAAACTGAACATCCTCAAGCAGTTTGCGGTTTGCCGAGATGATATCTGCCTGCATTCCTGTCACCAGTGTCTGAAAACCAATAATAATCATCATCGCCGCCAGAATCAATGACTGTGTATGACCTGAGCCGTTCCCACCGAAAAAGAACAGCAGGAACCGCACGCCGATCAATGTACCAAACAGAATAAACACCGTGCTGATCAACGTAAAAATCTTCATCGGCTTGTACATCAAAACGGCGCGCAAGATTGTCAGCATTGATTTCTTGATGTATCCCCCCATCGAATTCATCAGCCTCGATTTGCGCAGTTCAGGATTGGTATGTACTGGAACCGATGTGATCGCCATCTTGTTTCTGCCCGCCTGCACGATCGTTTCCAATGTATAAGTATACTCGTTGTGCACATTGACGCGCATCGCCGCTTTCTTGCTGTAGGCGCGGAAACCGCTGGGCGCATCGGGTATGTCTGTCTTGGACGCCGCGCGCACCACCCAGCTCCCCAGACGCTGCAATTTCTTCTTGATCCACGAAAATTCTTCAATCTCGTCAATCGGGCGCTCACCGATCACAATATCCGCCTTTTTTTCCAAGATTGGCTGTACCAGCTTCTCGATATCCGCACCGCTGTACTGGTTGTCCGCATCCGTATTTACGATAATGTCGGCGCCATTGCGCAGCGCCAGATCAATTCCCGCAAGAAATCCCTTGGCAAGCCCCAGATTCCGCTTAAAGTGTACGACATAATGCACTCCCCACTCCAAGGCGATGCGCTCTGTGTCATCGTCGCTTCCGTCATTTATGATCAGATACTCGATCTCGTCAATCCCGTCAATGTGGCGCGGCAGATCATTGAGCGCGATCTCTAGCGTCTCTGCCTCATTGTAACAGGGGATTTGTATGATTAATTTCATTTTTTTACTCCTGCATTCCAGTGCTTTTTCGGGCGCACTTTTGCAACAATTATCTTTTTATGATACAAAATAATTTTATATCGCATTGCAGGATGTGTCAAGGTCGCAAAAAATGGCATCTTATGAGTTACTGGAACGGAGTGACCTGTAACTCTTCAGGAACCAAAAACGAACAAACTGGAAATTCCAGCATGATTTTCGTCCCCACGGTCTCCTGTGCGTCCGCCGAGATTGCAATCCCAAGTTTTCTGCACAGTTTCTCGCACAGATAGAGTCCCATCCCGGTTGAACGCTCATGGGTCCTTCCATTTGTGCCGGTAAAGTTTTTTTCAAAAATCCGCGGAATTTCTTCCTCAGGTATGCCAATGCCGTTATCCTCCACCACCAGAAGAATTGCTTTTTCGCGCTGCTTCGTATAGATACGGATTCGGGCATCTTCTTTGCGCCTGTATTTCAGGCTGTTTTGCAGGATTTGGTTCAGTATAAAGGCAATCCACTTTTTGTCTGTGCGGACAAGATTTGGGCAGTCAATTTCCACTTGCACACCATTTTGGATAAAATAGTATTTGTTCCGCGCAACGACTTCCGCTGCCACCTCTGCCAAATCGGTCTCCTGAAGGATATAGTCCTTATACACTTCATCGGAGCGCGCATAGTACAAGGTGCGCTCCACCAGATTTTCAATCTTACTGTTTTCACTGCGGATGCTGCGTGTAACCTCATTTTTGTGATTTTCACAGATCAGGGAAATGCTGGTTATCGGCGCTTTGATTTCGTGCACCCAGCTCTCAATATATGCGCGGTAATCCTTTTTCTGGTCCTCGGCTGCATGGATTTTTTCGATGACGGAGCGGTTGGACTGGCGGATCAGCTCCCGGTAGAGCCTGTCCTCGAGCCTGTCAGAAAAAGGCATCAGCTCCCCAAGCAGAAAGCGCTGGTCAATCTGTGCAATCACTGCCTCCATACGGGAAAAATACCGTTTTCTGTGCGAGTACTCGCATCCTGTCCACACGCCAAGCACGAGAACCCAGCAGATCAATATCAGCAGACAGGCATCCTTGGGATATGCTGTCGCGCACAAAAAGACGGCGAGTGCCGCCATACAGGAAAAATGCAGCAGATACAACAATACTTTGTCCCTCAGAAACGATGTGAACTTCATAGGCGGTACCCCATTCCCCGTTTTGTCTCCACGAAATCCCGCACGCCAAGATGTTCTAATTTCCCTCGGATCCGTGTCATGTTGACACTCAGCGCATTGTCGTCGATAAAGACCTGATTGTCCCACAAATACTCAATCAGCTCCATGCGCGGGATAATCCTGCCGGTGTGCTGGAACAGGTAATAGAGAATCTTAAACTCATTTCTGGTCAGTTCAGACTGCTTGTCCTGAAAGCAGATCCTGCCGCGCGCAATGTCGAGCGCGACTCCTTTGTATTCCAGTCTGTCCTGCTCCTTTGCACCTGCTTTTTTCGTTCTCTTTAATACTGCCGCGATGCGTGCGAGCAGAATCGGTGGATGAAACGGCTTCGTAATATAATCGTCCCCGCCCATTAACATTCCGTTTAACTCATCCGCGGCATTCGTCTGGCTGGTCAAAAAGAGGACTGGCACATCAGACACAGCGCGCACTTTACTGCATATGTCAAAACCGGACTCCCCCGGCAGCTTTACATCCAGCAGAATCAAGTCCGGCGAAGCCGACAGCGCCGCAGATGCCGCATCCTCAAACTCGTCAGGCGCTGTCACTTCATAGAGTGCATTTTGCAAAAGCACTGTCAGCTCCTGCCGGATTGCCGGGTCATCTTCTATGATTACAATGCGCATACGATCTCATCCTTTCCCTCATAAATACGTTTTTAACAGTTCCTTGTCAATTTCTGCAATCTTGTCTTCTGCGTTAATATCCTTTAGCAAGGCAATCCGTTCAATCTCTTCCCTGTCTTGACGGAACCTCTCCATTTTATCCAAATCCTCTGGAATCAGTTTGATTCCATACAGACCGCCATACTCTGTGCGGCTCTGCGCTGAGAAATAATCTGCAACCAAATTAAAATGCATCAGTCCAAGATACTCAAACTGCAAATTAGCAAGACCAATTTCTTCCAGACATTCTCTTTCAATGCAGGCACGCATGGACTCCCCTTCCTCTATACAGCCGCCAAAAATTTCCCAGTGCTTTCTCCAGCGGTTCCAGCCAAGCAGATACTCGCTGCCCACCATCACAACAGCAAGACAGTGTGTGACTGGATGATACTGCTCCATAGCAGTATGCTCATCAACTTTGATTACTTCCACAAGTTCATTTCCTTTGCTGTCTTTTATTTGCATATTTGCCCCCCGATCTGTCGTGTTCATTTCCTATCTTTTATCGCATTTCATCATATCAAAATATAAAATGAAAGTAAATAGCCAGAGCGTGTTTGAATCATCAAATAAATAACGTGCAAAGTGGTGAATCGCTCTAGAAGCAGGTATCATGATATGCTATACTATAATCGTCAATAAAAATCAGAAAGGAGCATTATATGGAATGGAAAAATAAATTTCATGATGCGTGCTGCGCAGATGAATTAGAAAAAATGATACGCGATGAGATCAAGGCGGGCTTCTTGTCCGATGATGAAATCCTAGAGGACTGTGAAGAGCACCTTGAGGATGATTATCCTGAGGAGTGCGACACCCTTTCCGAGGATGATTTCTTAGAAATCATAGAAGCGTTTCGCAGTACTTATGGAAATACGGGCAGTCAGGAAAATTTCCTTAAATTAGATGCTGCATTCGACGCCTTAACGAGCCGGGGAATTGTTGCGCTGCATTATGCGGGATATACACAGTCTGAAGGATTCGAGGACTGCGCTGAAGCCAGAGCCGATTTAGAGGAGGAAGGCATAAAAGTTATCGGCTGCTGCTTTTATTCCGAACAGGATTTAGGGCATATTCTGCATGAGGAGAGCACACAGCTCTATCTGTCCTTTGGTGCCTGTCTCGATGAACCAACTTCCGAAGAAATCGGTCAGATCATTGTGGAAGAATTACAGAAAGCCGGATTTGAAGTTCAGTGGAACCAAAGCGCTGACACCAAAATCGCGATCCAAAACTTAACATGGGATAAGTATTATACCGAATGTGAATAAATATGCTGATTCTTTAGCGCATGATAACACTTGCCAGATTACATACATATAAGCATGCAATCTGGCAATCATTGCTATGCATTGAAGTTTATAACATGTAGCAAAAATATAATGCGATTTCATCTCTATATTTTGTGAACGCATATTTCTGTGTATCCATGCCGCATAAGGAAAAACCGTATTTTATATAAAAGCGGCAGGCTTGCAGGTTATTATCCTGCGTTTCTAATCTTATTTCGTTGTGCTGTCGTTCTTTACACCAGCCCACAGCGCTGTCCATCAGCTTTTTTCCAACTCCCAGATGCCGGTATGACGAATCTACCATAAAATCTTCAATATATCCATCGCCAAACACCCCTGTGCTCATCCGTATTAATCCGACACATAACTCATCGCAGACTGCTAGAAATACAGTCTGTCTCTCATTATCAATATATGCTCTGGGTTCTATGATCTCATCGTCATATTTTTTCTGTCGGTTCTCATTACACAGGCTTTCACAGTAAGACCACTGTTTTCCGTCATAAATGGGAATCAATCTGCCGATCACATCAAAGGGTTGATGCGGATGCGGCAGAAAATGGGATGCTGCCTCATTTAATTTTCGTATCTCCATACAGCTTCCCCTACGTCGTCTGCACATCAGGCACGAACTGGTCTGGATACATTTCACTTCCCTCATAGCCACAGACCCCCATGCGCGGGGAATTGCACACACGAAGCTGCATACACTCATCACACGCATGTGTATGGGCACAGTCCTCACACAAAAATCCCTCTCCCGACTCATAAAAACACTCTGTGCAGAGTATGGTGGCAGGCTTTTTTCCGCACTCACTGCATACATATTCATGGGGATTATTTCTTGACAACAGTGTTAATTTTTCCTTCTTCAAAGCCTTCTTCGTATAGTTAACGACGGTTATCATCAGTTCTGTGGTACTGCCAAAATCATATTCATACCGAAATGTCATACCTTTTCTCAGCACTTTGCCCAGCTTGTATTTCATGTCCTCCGAGGGCTCTCCCCAAAAATCGTCGTCCTCTGCATCGGAATCATAACTGATCCCATCAATGTCAAACGCACTCATATGTCCGCAGCACTCAAGCCATATATCCCGCAAAAAATCATCCAGATCTTTGAGCGTTGCTTTCTCATCGATCTCAACAAAAAGCCAGTAGTCCCTGCCGTAGCGCGGATAGACTGCAAGTTCAAAGTAGCCGCTCTTTTTCGTTCCAGTCCCAGCTTCGGCGGCGCTCCGCTCCTTACATGCCGCGAGATGTCTTGACATATAACTGTAGGTGTATTCCTTTGCACAGTATTTACATTTTCCTTTTATTTTTTGAGCCATCTTGTTTCCCCCTCTTTCTGTTAATTTGCGATCCAATATACACCTATTATAACAAATCAAATCGGAAATGAACAGTGTTACTATGCCTTGTTTGTATTTTTTCTATATGGTATGATATACTCACGACAGATAAGATCTGCCGTGAGTATCGCGCCAGCCGCAGCCGCGAAGCGGCATATTTCCTTATGCAGCTGTGTGCATCATTTTATACTGGTGGTCAGTCTTTTCGACCGCCAGTATAGACTCAAAAAGGAGGGATTTCCCATGAAATTTGACTTAAACTGCAGTTGTTTAGACGGACTCGTCCTCATCGACCGGGGTTTTATCAAAGAACTAAACAACGAACTAAATTATGATTTACTTTGTTCCTTTGAAATTCTGCTCGACCACAAAGGGACTTCTGAACTTATATTTGATTTTCCAGATGAGGACTGGGGCGTTGTATGGGCACGGGAGTCCGCACCGATACAAGCGTTTTGTAATCAGGGAAAAATGATTGTCTGGCTATTGGATGGGATAAAGACAGAATGTGTATTTGAAAAAGATGACACCATCACAGATTCTGACAAATGGTTATCAGTTCCTACAGGCAGTCTCCTTGCCGTCACCGCAGAGGAGTTCCTACAATGTCTGTTCTACCCTGAATTAGAAATGGAAGAACTCTTTACCATAACCATCCCCACAGGATGGTATGCCATAAAAAATAACGGCATCAAAGAAATTAAATACTGTATGGGAAATCCCTCCGTGACTGCATTTCACAACATTCAGGAATTATAAGGCCAGATGCGCGCTGTGATGAGGCAGTTCCTTACATCGAGCGCATACGCACAGTGTCCGCTCCTTATCTGTATGAGATTTATATGGGAGATGTGATGCTCCTGAAAGGCAGGCTGCAAGAAGCCTTAGACTGTTGGCATGCCGCTGTGATGCATCATCCGCAGACTTGGCAGGTTTATTTTCGCAGGGCAGGCCGCCTTCAAAAACTTGGCAGGTTTCAGGAGGCACTCGCAGACTACGAACAATGTTTTATGATTCAGAAATCTCCACGGCTCACGGACGGACTGCACGCTATGGCACAGCTCCATGAGATTATAGAGGATTACACTGCCGCAATCCATGACAGAGAGCGCATTATCAAATGCTTGCAGGAGGAATACAACACCTTTTCCGGCGAGGGAATCAACAGCCAGCTTCGGGAGATTGAGCGTCTGAAGCTGCTTCTTTAATCCCCGCAGACAGCTCCTTCTCATACGGCAGCAGCTTTGCGAGATATCCCCGCTCGGAGAGCATCTGCTCGATTTCATCCAGAACTGCCTCACTCTCTGCGCTGACGGTATGAAAATGATATCCCGATGTCACATTCAAAAGCGGTGTGGATTTGCCAGACTGGATATTCTCCACAAACATGCGCACATCCCTGCGGCATTTGATATGCAATGCCGCAGTCATTTTGCCGTAAGCCCTGTGGTTGACCATCACGTCCAGCACCGTTCCGCCCAGATCCACAATCGCGTTCAGCTCATCCTCCACTTCATCATTGGTATGATGTACCTTAAAAGTACGCACATGCTGTCTCTGGTGCGCGCGCTCGAGATAATACCCTTTGGGCGTGGAGCGGATGGGATATCCCTCCGTCCGCAAAAGCGCGATATCCTGCACGACAACCTGCCGGCTCACACCTGTTTTTTTTCCTAAGCTGTTGCCAGAGATTGGAGTCTGTGACTGCTGCATCATTGTCAAAAGTATTTTTCTCCGCTCCATTCCGGTCAATTCCTTCACCATACTTCCTCCCTCTGATCTGACTCCTTTTACACAGTTCTAAGATGTTTCAGGCTGATATCGAGAATCGGTGCAGAATGTGTCAGTGCACCGCTCGAGATATAATCCACGCCAAGATGTGCGATCGTGTTTATATTTTCCTTGGTTACATTTCCTGAACATTCTGTCTCAGCCCTGCCATTGATGATACGGACTGCCTCTGCCATCTGCTCTGGCGTCATATTATCGAGCATGATAATGTCCGCCCCGGCCTCGACTGCCTCCCGTACCATATCAAGGTCTTCTGTCTCCACTTCAATCTTCCTGACAAACGGTGCATAGGCCCTTGCCGCCTGAACTGCCTGTGTCACACTGCCCGCCGCATCAATATGGTTATCCTTTAGCAGAACACCGTCTGACAGATTATAGCGGTGGTTGGCGCCGCCGCCGACCCGCACGGCATATTTTTCAAAGACACGCATACCGGGCGTCGTCTTTCTGGTGTCAAGCAGCGTCGTTTTGGTTCCTTCTAACAGTCTGACCACACTGCGCGTATAGGTCGCTATGCCGCTCATCCGCTGCAAATAATTCAGCGCTGTGCGCTCCCCGGAGAGCAGCACACGAATATCGCCTGTCACGACCGCGAGGACTTCACCCTTTTTCACCTCGTCGCCGTCCTTGACATGACAGATCACCTGCGTCTTAGAGTCAAGGAGTGTAAATACCCGCTCAAACACCATAAGCCCTGCGATAATGCCGTCCTCCTTGCAGATTAACTCCACTTCACCCTTTTTGTATTCTGGCATAACTGCATTGGTGGAGACATCTTCGCTGTTGATGTCCTCCTCTAGTGCCATCTTGATATACTTGTCAGCGACAAGCTGCATTGTAATTGGATTCATACTTTGTCCTCTCTTTCATGATATTTTCGGCGGCGCGCTTTGCAAAGACAAGGCTCTCTAACAGGCTGTTGCTGGCAAGGCGGTTTTTCCCATGGACACCATTGCAGCTCGTCTCGCCCACCGCGTACAGATGCGCCATCGTCGTCTGCGAATCAGAGTCCACATGCACGCCCCCCATAAAATAATGCTGCGCCGGAACGATCGGGATCGGCTCCTTCAGCAAGTCATAGCCCTCCTCGAGACAGCGGCTGTATATATTTGGAAAATGCTCCCGCACAATATTTTCAGGAACATGCTCAAAGGAAAGAAACTCATACGCTGTCCCTTCCTTCTCCATCTCTTTTAAGATCGCCTCTGTCACCACGTCCCGCGGGAGCAGCTCTTCGACAAAGCGTTCTCCTTTATGGTTTAAAATAATCGCACCTTCCCCCCGCGCAGACTCTGAGATCAGAAAACTTCTGCCCGGCTTCGTGCTGTAGAGGCAGGTAGGATGAATCTGCACATAATCCATGTGCTCGAGTGCGACCTGATGCTCCTTTGCTATGCGGCAGGCATCTCCTGTGAGCAGGGAAAAATTAGTGGAATGGCGATAGAGCCCTCCGATGCCTCCTGTCGCCATCACAGTGTCTGGCGCGTAAATCTCCAAAAGCTCCCCATCCTTGGACACTGCTTTGATTCCGACACATGTGTCATTTTCTTCGATGATATCCGTCATTGTCGTGTACTCTAGGATTGTCACATTGTCAAGCTTTTGTACATGCGAGAGCAGCGTGGTTGTGATTTCCTCCCCTGTGATGTCCTTGTGGAAACAAATCCGCGGTCTGGAATGCGCCCCTTCCCGTGTATATGCGAGACTGCCGTCCTCATTTTTCTCAAAACGCACGCCCAGTGCAAGCAAGTGCTCAATGATTCCGCGGCTTGCATGAATCATCAGCTCCACACTCTCCACACGGTTTTCATAGTGTCCTGCACGCATTGTATCCTCAAAATATGCATCAAAATCACTCTCATCGCGCAGCACACAAATGCCGCCCTGCGCCAGCATCGAATCACAGCTTGCGAGATCTTCCTTTGACAGCATGAGAATCTTGTTGTCACGCGGCAGCGACAATGCTGTGTAAAGTCCTGCAACGCCGCAGCCTGCAATGACTACATCATAGTACAGTTTCCTTGTCATTTTCTCTTGTTCCATACCCTTTCCTGCTGCTATGCAAGCGCCAGCATCCTTGTGAGTGTCTGCTTCGCCGCCTCGTCAGCCTGTCCATTTTCCATGTGGACCTCGTTGGTGCCATATTTCAGCACATTGATAATTTTCTCTAAAGTGATGCGCTTCATATCTGTACAGACAGGCTCTGTCTTGGGAAAATAAAATACCGCATCCCTGCGCGCCTGCTGTAATGCATACTGCACGCCCGACTCTGTGCCAATGATAAACTCCTTGGCAGCACTCTCTTTTGCAAACTGGATAATGCCGCTTGTGGAACCGATATAATCCGCCAGCGACAGCACCTCCTTACTGCACTCTGGATGTACCAGTACACGCGCAGACGGATGCTGTATTTTCAATTCCTCAAGCTCTGCTGCCCGCATGTTCTCGTGAATCGGACAATACCCCTCATTAAAAACAAACTGCTTCTCAGGAACCTGTTCTGCCACAAAATGCGCAAGATTTCTGTCCGGTATAAATAAAATGTGCTGATTGGGCAGATTGCGGACAATCTGAACCGCATTTGCAGAGGTCACGCTGACATCAGACCATGACTTGATTTTGGCGGTCGAATTGATATAGCATACCACTGCCAAATCTTCATACTGCGCGCGCGCCTTCTCTATGGTCTCCCTCACGACCATATGCGCCATCGGACAGTCTGCCTCAGCATCTGGCATCAGCACTGTTTTGGACGGATTCAGCAGCTTGGCACTCTCCCCCATAAAGGACACCCCGCAGAACACAATCGTGCGCTGCGGCAGATCGACCGCCTTTTTGCTCAGGAAATAAGAATCCCCTATATAATCCGCAATCTCCTGTACCTCAGGACGCACATAGTAATGTGCCAGGATCACTGCATCCTTCTCCTCTTTCAACTTTTGTATCTCTTCCTGTCTTGTCATGCCAAACCTCCCTGATCCTCATTTGTTTTTTGCAGTATAGCACATATCTTTACTGCTGACAAGACACCTGTGATGACAAATAACATATATTTTATTTGTTGTTGACTTCACTGGATTAGATTGGTAAAATAATATCAATTCAGTTTCATACAATTCTCTACGAAAGGTAAGGTGTATATTATGCAATACAAGACAAGCGGAACCTGTTCCCAGCTCATTGACTTTGAAGTTGAGGACGGCATTATTCAATCGGTAGCTTTTACAGGCGGCTGCAATGGCAATCTCAAAGGCATCTCCGCGCTGGTTGCCGGGATGAAGGTCGATGATGCCATCTCCAAACTCAAAGGAATCCAATGCGGGCACAAAACGACATCCTGCCCAGACCAGCTTGCACATGCACTGGAACAATATCAGGCAGAACATGCAGATTGAAAAATATGGTAATGATTCAATACAATGGAAAATGTGAATTTTTTGAATATACTATTATTGAATACACGATCCTATAGAAAACCGGAGGCTAATAGATTATGAAACGCATCGTCTTTACCGGCGGCGGCTCCGCCGGCCATGTGACTCCAAACATCGCACTTTTTCCCAGACTCAAAAGCATGGGCTATGATATACATTATATTGGCTCCTACGATGGTATCGAGAAAAAACTGATTGAGGATTACCGCATCCCCTACTATGGAATAGCAACGGGCAAGCTCCGTCGGTATTTTGACATCAAAAATTTCAGTGATCCTTTCCGTGTGATCAAGGGCTTCACCGAGGCTCGAAAAATACTAAAGACACTCAAACCAGATATTGTGTTCAGCAAAGGGGGCTTTGTGAGTGTGCCTGTTGTGCGCGCTGCGGCGATGCTCAAGATTCCGTGCATCATTCACGAGTCCGATATGACGCCGGGGCTTGCCAACAGCATGTGCATTCCTGTCGCCAAAAAGGTCTGCTGCAATTTCCCTGAGACGCTGCAAAATCTGCCTGCCGAGAAAGCGGTGCTCACCGGCTCTCCCATCCGAAATGAACTCACAAAGGGCGATAAGGACAAAGGGCTTCAGATGTGCGGTTTTAACGCTGCCAAACCAGTCATTATGGTGATCGGCGGCAGTCTGGGCGCTGCCGGTGTCAACAAACTGGTCCGGGAAGCACTGCCCTCTCTGCTCAATGATTTTCAGATTGTCCATATCTGCGGCAAGGAAAAAATAGATAACCTGCTCCTAAAAACCAAAGGATACAAACAATTTGAGTTTGTAAAGGATGATCTCAAGGATTTATTTGCAATGGCGGACATTGTGATCTCGCGCGCCGGCGCCAATGCCATCTGTGAACTTCTGGCACTGCGAAAACCAAATCTTCTGATTCCGCTGCCTGCCCACGCAAGCCGCGGCGACCAGATTCTGAATGCGAAAAGCTTTGAGTCCCAAGGCTTTTCTATGGTTGCCGACGAAGATTACCTCACCGCAGTGACCCTGACAGAAAAGGTGCATGAGCTGTACTTTACAAGGCAGTCCTACATTGACGCCATGCAGAACAGCAAAATCAAGGACTCCATCGAAACCATCACTGCATTGATTGAAAATACGGTAAATGCAAAAAACGAGTAGGAAATTCCTGCTCGTTTTAAACTGTACCCCTTGTCAAGGACAAATTTTTTATTTTGTTGCAGGGAATATG
>VSNR01000270.1 GCA_009774345.1 Lachnospiraceae bacterium
GTGTATCCAAAGTAAACATACTATGTAAATAAAAATTCTTGTATAAAAATGTGCATTTGTGCAAATCATATCTGTGTAGCATGAAAAACGTGCTTGAGGCATACAAAAAATGCAACAGCAGAGGTATGTCTGAAAAAAGGGGTATAAGCCCAAAAATTGGAGGTAGCATTATGGCAAACAACAATTACGACAACAAGACAAATAACAACTCACAGAATTCTCAGAATGCACAGAATTCTCAGAACAGCACAAACAACAGCTCTGAAAACAATCAGAAGAACTGCAAGAACAGCACAAACAACAACAATAACAACAAATAATCTGTGCTGGAACATGAAAAGGCAAAGCTTGAGAACAGGCTTTGCCTTTTTTTATTTGACAGATGCTGCTAATGAATATAATATAGATAGAAGAAAACATAGATTTAAAAAGAAGATACCGGAGTACAAGGATGAAGACATATGAATTAATAGCGCCCTGTCATTTCGGATTAGAGTCCGTATTGAAGAGGGAAATTACAGACTTAGGATACGATGTATCACAGGTGGAGGATGGCAGAGTGACGTTTATCGGTGATGATGAGGCAGTCTGCCGCGCCAACATCGGTCTTAGGACAGCGGAGCGGATACTCATCAAAGCAGGCAGTTTTCGGGCGGAGACATTTGACGAGCTTTTTGAAAATACCAAAAAGATTCCGTGGGAGGAATATATTCCTGCGGATGGAAAATTCTGGGTGGCAAAGGCTGCGAGTATCAAGAGCAAACTCTTTTCCCCCTCTGATATTCAGTCCATCATGAAAAAGGCGATGGTAGAGCGCCTGAAACAGGTGTATCATGTGAGCTGGTTTGAGGAGAAGGGACCGCATTTTCCGGTGCGGGTTTTTCTGATGAAAGATCAGGTGACGGCAGGGCTTGACACGACAGGGGAATCTTTGCATAAGAGGGGATACCGCAGGCTTACGGCAAAGGCGCCGATTGCGGAGAACCTCGCAGCTGCGCTTATTATGCTCACGCCGTGGAAGCGTGACAGGATACTGGTAGATCCATTTTGCGGCAGCGGGACAATACCGATTGAGGCGGCGCTCATGGCAGCGAACATAGCACCCGGCATGAAACGCGGTTTCACAGCACAAAAGTGGGAGCATCTCATCGCCAGAAAAGTGTGGGATGACTGCTATGAGGAAGCGCGGGAGATGGTTGATTTATCGGTGAAAGCCAGCATTGAAGGCAGTGACGTTGACCCGGAAATGATACGTCTGGCAGAGCAGAATGCACGTCTGGCAGGCGTGGACCACATGATCCGGTTTGAGCAGAAGGATGTGGGCGCGCTGTCGCATGAGGGGAAATATGGATTTATGATCACAAATCCGCCTTATGGAGAGCGGCTTGAGGATAAAGCGGCAATCCCGCCTTTGTACAGGAAGCTTGGCAGGCGGTTTCAAAGCCTTGACACGTGGTCTCTCTATATGATTACCTCGTATGAGGAGGCAGAGAAAGAGATCGGGAGAAAAGCGGACAAAAACCGAAAAATCTATAACGGGATGATGAAAACTTATTACTATCAGTTTATGGGACCGCGTCCGCCCAAAAATGATTCAGGTGTGATTCGGTATGATTAGGAATAAGAAAGACAATGAGCCTGTTACGCAGGCTGCGCTCACAAGAGCAGAGGCAGAACAGATTCTATCTGGGAAGAGAGACCAGATTTACCGCTGTGTGATGACTGCTGTCGTGTTTTTTGCAGCCGTATCGGTGATGGTGATGTTTGCATTCAAACAGCATGAGGGATTTTTTGATGCAAGCAGCCGTATCGGTATTCTGATGGAGAGTGTGAACGCGCAGGAGACAAGAGCTTCTGCGTCCAAATTAAATGTTCGGACGACATTTCGGGATGAGAACAGCAAGAGGCTGGTATTGCCGTTAAAAGAGCCGATTGCAGGCAGTGATATCAATATCAGGGAAGAGTTCACACAGAATAAATATGTCATCACGCTAACAGGGTACTCAAAATATATGCCAAGCAGCGTGGAACTGGTGAGCGATTCCTCTATCATGGATGCAGTGGGAGTATACAGACAGCAGGCAGATGTCGTGGTGGAAGTCTACTGCGTGGACCGGTATGATTACGAGCTGGTGACGGAGGACACTGCGCTGACAGTAAAGTTTCAGGAGATTGGAGAACAGTACGCTGCCAGTGCGGTGATCTGGCTGCCATATGAGGACAGGAACCGTCTGGCGCTGCCAGAATGGCGGCAGCGGCTGGAGAAAGCGGCGGCAGATCATCAGATCAGGCTGTATCTGGCGCCAGATATGCAGGAGGCATATACGCAGGCGGATGTCATACGGTTTGCCAATGAGATGCATGCAGATCTGGTGCTTGGCGTGCAGATCGGGAAAACACAGGAACCGCAGGCATCTATGACAGGTCTGTGCAACACAGTTTACTTTATACCTGATTATAATAGTGCATCACTGTCAGTCGTGATGGCAGAAGCCTTTGCGGAGATCACCGCAATACAGATGAAGGGCTTTGAGGAGGCAGGCAGCAGTGATGTGCTGGTGTCGGAGGCAACTGTGCCGTCAGCGCTGATAAAAATCTCTTTGACGCAAAAAGAGATGGAAAGCGTTGAGCGTGAATACCAATTAAATGAGAAAGTAGTATCAGCACTGGAAAAGACAATTGATGAAGTGGTAAAAAGATATATCAGAGTGGAGGAGAATGAGAATGAAAGCTGACAAAATTATCTTTGCGACAGGAAATGCCGGTAAAATGAAAGAAATACGTATGATTATGGCAGATTTGAACATAGAAGTACAGTCTATGAAGGAGGCAGACATTCAGGCAGAGATTGTGGAGGATGGCGAGACATTTGAGGAGAATGCGAAGATCAAGGCGCAGGCAATCGCACAGGAGCTCAGAGCGCGTGGAGAACGGGCGATCGTTCTCGCAGACGATTCAGGGCTTGAAATAGATTATCTGAACAAGGAACCGGGCGTGTACTCTGCCCGGTATATGGGGGAAGACACCTCATATTCGGTAAAAAATGCCAGCCTGATACAGCGGCTAGAGGGTGTTCCAGATGAGGAGCGCACAGCGCGGTTTGTGTGCGTCATCGCAGCAGTATTTCCTGACGGCAGTGTATTTGAGACCAGAGCGACGATCGAGGGGAGAATCGGCTATGAGGAGAGAGGGGAGAATGGCTTTGGCTACGACCCGATTTTTTACCTGCCAGAATACGGCATGTACTCCGCAGAGCTTGCGCCAGAGGAGAAAAACCGTATCAGCCACAGAGGAAAAGCGCTTGAAGAAATGAAGAAAGTTATATTGACGCAACTGTAGTACATAGAAGTATATAGGGGATTGTTATGAAAATACTTATTGTCAGTGATACGCATCGAAAAAATGAGAATTACATGAAGGTATTGCAAAAGACAGGCAGTCTGGATCTGGTCATTCATCTGGGTGATATCGAGGGAAGTGAGTATACCATTCAGGAGGCAGCAGGCTGCCCTGTGGAGATGGTTGCGGGAAATAATGATTTTTTTTCTAATTTACCTTCAGAAAAGACTTTACAAATAGGTAAATATTGTGTTATGATAACACACGGTCATCATTATTATATCAATATGGGAAATGAGATGCTGAAAAAGGAAGCGATCGTCCAAGGTGCAGATATTGTCATGTATGGTCATACGCATAGGCCAGTCATTGATATTTCGCCTCAGATTATAGCGATCAATCCGGGCAGCTTGTCTTATCCAAGACAGGAAAACAGAAAACCATCCTATATTATTATGGAACTTGATGAGCACGGGGAAGCAAAATTTGAGCTGAATTATATAGATTAAGATGGTTATAGCAAAAAATGTAAAAAAGTTAAAAAAATTATAAAAAAAGTATTGACACAAATTAAAAAGTAATATATAATGAATTTCGTCGCTGTGAGAAATAATAAAATGAGAACGAGTTGCCGGGGTGTGGCTCAGCTTGGCTAGAGCGCCTGGTTTGGGACCAGGAGGTCGCAGGTTCGAATCCTGTCACCCCGATT
>VSNR01000271.1 GCA_009774345.1 Lachnospiraceae bacterium
GAGATATACATAACATTTTACTGAATAGTCACACAATTTATATGCCGTATATCTTTTAAAATAAGGGGTTTTTGTGAATTTAGCATGTTGATTTATGCTCAAAATCAAGTTCACATAAGATTTAAATTGATTATCTGAGAGGGGAGGACATCAGTATGTCAGTTTCTTTAACTACACTACCAATTTATGATGAGTATCTAAACGCATACCGCAACAAAAACAACTCAAACTCGAGCGGCAAAACCAGCAAGCGCAGTCTGCGCCACGCCACACACGACACCAGCGAGCTCAAAAATCTATACAATGCAATCCAGTGGAAAAACCGCTTTGCGCCGCTCTATATGACCGATCCATCGCCGAAATCCATCGCCTATGCGATTCATCTGAAAGAGAGCGCCAACGATCTAAAGCAGACGATTGATTCACTCAGCGGTGACAACAACGACCTGTTTTCAATGAAATCAGCCTACAGTGACAATGAAGCACTCGCAAGCGTGGAGTACGAGCCAGAGGACGCAGAGGAGTATGTTCCGATGGATTTCACGCTCGAAGTCGAGAAGTTCGCCTCGCCGCAGGTCAACACCAGCAAATACATGCGGGCAAACCAGCCTGTCAGCCTCACGCCGGACAGCTATTCCTTTGATATTCTGACAAACAAGCTCCACTATGAGCTTCAGTTTAACGTCAATGAGGGAGACACCAACAAGGATTTGCAGAGCAAGCTTTCCCGGCTGATCAACAACTCCGATATCGGCTTGTCGGCGCGCGTCGTCGAAGCCCGCGGACTGTCGGCGCTGGAAGTTACCTCTGACGCCTATGGGCTCCCGTTCCAAGGTGAGCGGCACTTTACGATCACAGACGAAAATACCAGTTATCAGGACGGCATCGTTGATTATCTGGGTTTAAATAAACATATTAGAGAAGCAACCAATGCGGTCTACAGCATCAACGGAAGCGAGGAGTCGTCCTATTCGAACAATTTCAATGTATTCGGCGCCTACCACGTGACCCTGCATCCCGAAAATGCTGATACCAGCGCCACCCAGTCTGACCAGATCACTGCCAATGCAGTCAAAAGCGCAGGGCAGAACACCACTGCCACCATCGGCTTGTACCCTGATGCCGAGTCGCTTGCCAACAATATTGAGACCTTTGTGGAAGGCTACAACAGTTTTATGAATGGTGTGATCAATGACCAGACCGACGCGCCGCTCACAAAACTTTTGTCCAAAGACCTGCACAAGTTCCTAGATCTGCACAGCTATAATCTCGAAAAATACGGGATCGTGGTCAATGAAGATGCCACCCTCGAATACCAGAAGGGTGACGAAATCACAGACGCCACCGGCATCAAAGGCTTTGGTTCACAGATTCTGCGCAAATTAAACGCAATCTCTCTTGATCCGATGGAGTATATTGACCGTAGAATCTGTGCCTATTCTAATCCCAACGCAAGCTATCCGAACCCTTACATGACAAGCATTTATACAGGTATGTTATATAATGGTTATATGTAAAAATCGAGTAGGGAAGAGCCATCTTCCCCACTCGCCGCGTGCCCCATGCGCCGCTTCTGCGGCATGCTACCTCTGCATGGGGCTGCGCATAAAAAAGCAGGCTGATGCCTGCTTTTTTATTTTTCTTTCTGCGCCATCTCAAGCGCTGCCAAAATCACTTTGTCCATATCATAATATTTATACTGCCCAAGCCGTCCTCCAAACAGCACATTTTTCTGTTTCTCAGCAAGCGCGGCATATTTTTGATACAGCGCAGCATTCTTCTCATCATTGACAGGATAATACGGCTCATCGCCACGCTTCCACTCCTTCGAGTACTCCCTCGTAATCACGGTATCTGGCTGATGCCCAAACTCAAAATGCTTATGTTCAATAATACGCGTATAGGGAACCTCTCTTGCTGTGTAGTTGACAACCGCATTGCCCTGATAATTTTCCTCCCCCTCCAAAAGCTCCGTCTGAAAATCAAGAGAACGGTATTCCAGCGCACCTTCACAATAGTCAAAAAACGCATCTATCATGCCCGTATAAAGCACCTTCCCAAAGGTATCTTTGCCGTCTTTTGTGACATACGTGTCATTTTCATTTTTCTGTACAAACGCCTCAAAATCCGTGTCAAGCCGCACGTCCATACCCTCTAACAGTTTTGCAGCCATCGCTGTATATCCCCCCTTGGGAATGCCCTGATAGGGGTCGTTAAAATAATTGTTGTCATACGTAAAACGAACCGGCAGCCGCTTGATAATAAACGCCGGCAGCTCCTTGCAGTCACGGCCCCACTGTTTCTCGGTATAGCCCTTCACAAGTTTCTCATAGATGTCTCTGCCGACAAGGGAGAGCGCCTGTTCCTCAAGATTCTGCGGGTCTGTGATCTTTAAATCCGCAATCTGTGACTGGATGCGCGCTGCTGCTTCCTTTGGCGTTTTGATGTTCCACATCTTTGCAAAGGTATTCATGTTAAATGGCAGATTGTAGAGTTCGTCCTTGTAAACTGCCACCGGCGAGTTGATATAGTTATTAAACTCTGCCAGCTTATTGACATACTCCCAGATGCGCTTGTCCGATGTATGGAAAATGTGTGCCCCGTATTTGTGCACATTGATTCCGCGGACATTCTCTGTATAGATATTTCCTGCAATATGGGACCGCCTGTCGATCACAAGGCATTTCTTCCCCGCCTGCTTCATTTCATTTGCAAACACAGCGCCAAAAAGTCCTGCGCCCACCACTAAATAATCGTATTTCATATTCTATTTACTCCTCCTTAATCAACTTTGGCTCGACGGGTTTCCAGTCCCTTGCAAGCTGTTCATACTCTGTCGCCTTTTCCATAAGACGCCTGTGTTCCACCTCGTATTCTCTCTGTGGAAGCGCTTTGATCTTGGGCGATTTTGCCAATTTGCGAAAACAGAGTGCCAGTGCCATCAGGGCAGAAGTGCCGCTGCTTGCCACGTCAATATCGCTCTCACAGTCATATCCGGCCCGGTGAAACCACTCTGCCGCCTCCTCAAAGTCCTCCTTTTTCATAAAAAAGTATCCCAGCTCCATACACATTTCAGCCGATGGAATCGTTGCCTCCTCACTCAGCGAGACCTTTAACATCCTGACAGGATCATCCACCAGCCGGTAAATCTTTAACAGTACCGCGATAATCTGGCGGCACAGCAGTGTCTTTCCCTCGGCGCGCTTATTGGACAGCGCACCCTCGAAAAATCCCTCCGCACGCCTGAGTTCCTCCTCGGTCCCCGCTTTGTACAATTCTCTTAAATACATCCCCATCAGCCGGTCAGACAGAACCCCCTTGTCCGCAATGATATGCTCAAACACGCCAAAATCCCTGCTGCTGTGGTTCCCCTGCGGGCAGTGATGGATCTCGATATCACTGTCAAAAATGACCGGGTTGAGATTGACCGTCTCATGAATCGGCTCAATCCATGTGAATGCCCTCAGCCGCTTAAACAGCTTTGGTCTTAAATCCCGCGCAAAATTTTCTGTCGGATGATTGATCTGCTCCGTCACATAGATCATCTGCACGATCTCTACCTCCGGGAGCATCGCGCGCTTTAATGCCTTGAGCTTATCCTGATTTTCCTGATCGACCACTTCATCGGCATCCGCAGAATAAATATAATCCCCCGTCGCCTTGGAAAAGGCAAAATTTCTCGCTGCTGCAAAATCATTATTCCACTCAAAATCATACAGATAGGGTGTGTACTCTGCTGCAATCTTTTTGGTGTCATCCGTGGATCCAGTATCCACGATAATAATCTCATCCATGATCTCCTTGAGCGAATCCAGACATGCCCTCAACACTGCGGATTCATTTTTTACAATCATGCATAAACTGAATTTCATTTCACTCCTCCGTTCCTATTGGTGTTTTCATTTGATATCATTGTAGCGAACTTTACATAATTTCTCAACTGTTTCTTTATTAAAATGTGTTTGAATTTTACTCCATTTTGACTAAAGTTTTCAGAATATTCTGACGATATAACTTATGTAGTATTATTA
>VSNR01000272.1 GCA_009774345.1 Lachnospiraceae bacterium
CCGGATGGCAGAGCGGCAACAGAGGTAAAGACAAGCAAATCAACAAACAGCAAAGACAAGGTGCAGGCGTATTATGAGAAATTGTGTAAAAAGTTCCCAAACATTACTTTTAATACAAGTAGTGGTCTTATGAGTGGAAATGAGAATAAGGCCGTAATAAATCTTTCCGGTCAATGCTTAGAAAAAATGGCCAATGATCCGGAATTTGCAAAAAAGGTGGAATTCAATTTGACCGGTGTGGTTCAGGGACAGAATAATATGTTTGCACAAGCTAAAGCGGATAATGCAGTAATACATGGCGTTACGGCTGTAATGGATGCCGATGGGAATGTTTCCGTTACTTGTGGTGGTATGACAAGAACCAGTGGTACAAAACAAAATTCATCTGTAATGAATACAGAAAAGAAACAAAAAGAAAGATTGGAGAAAAAGCGTGAGGAAAGAAAAGCATTAGAAGAAAAAGCGGTTAAGAAGCGGGCAGAGAAAAGGGCAGAGGAAAAGAGGGTAGCTGAAAGGCAGGCAGAAAAGAAAGCAGCCGCAGAGGAAAGGCTCGAAACAGGGGAATATACCGTAAATATTACAGGCGCAGGTATAAAAACTGTTTCCAGCACAACCGCAGCTCCAGTGGCAAGTTTTGAGGCAAAAGCATAACTATGTATTTGCAGAGGTATATAAAGTGTACCTCTGCAAATTGTCTGAACTAATCGTGGGGAAGCAGGGAGGATGGAAATGGTAAAAACAGATTTGACAGGCATAAATGGAGTCAGCCGATCACTACTCCATTCCAAGATAACGAGGCAGCAACAGGCAATTAATCTATTATCAGAAACAGGCAGCAACAGACGGGATAGCCTGAGCATTTCTGACAGTGCAAGGAGTTTTTCGAAAAAATCCATAGCTGCATTGATAGACAAAAGCACGAATGTATCTGCAAGTGAATTATCCTTTTATTTTGCAAACTATGATAATTCAGGCGCTATTCTGGATGCAATCAATTTTGGGGAGAACGTTTCCTGCGGATATAATCCGGATTTCAAGGAGTATGGTGTGATTTCCCTTGATTATAACGGAAGCAGACAGATAGTGCCAAATTATGCAGTGCCGAAGATTAACACGGGCTCTCTGTCAGGCATTTGTGCTGTAAACAATTCTTTGGTTCTGAATAATAAAAACTATTATTCATGGACAACATCCAGCGGCAGCAGATACACATGGACGGTCAATAATGGAAAAATTGGATGGGCTGCTTCGGAGTCATTGCTGGCAGAGAATACAAATCAAAAGGGGACTAATTTTAAGTGGGAGATGCGGACAGCCAGTAACATTCTGTCTGCACTTGCACAGGGGAAGAATCTATACGGGTTTAACAGAGAAGATGTGTTGTCGGTATGCAAAAGTGTCGGTTTTACGACAGGTTTCTTTTCAATAGATGCAAGTGCCGGAAAGCATAGCTATATATTACAGGAGACCGGGAAAGTAATAGATGTTGACAAGAAAATTGAACAGTTGAACAATACCAACTGGATAGAGGCAGGCTTTAAAGAGGGTGATACGGTTTCCGTTTATGGCAATGAATATACTATAGACAGTAGTGGGTATATCAATGTTTCAACTGACGATACATTTGCATCAACCGAAATTATTTATCCAAGTCATTAAATAAATACGGCGGCGATTTTGCCGTTTCCTGCGATGCGGAAAAGTTCCAGGCGGTGGTGATGTTATAAACTTTATGGTCATTTGGTGCAATTTATAGTCACTTGATGCAATCGTGGTTTGAAATGCGGGTGAATCCGCCGATGGATTTTATGAGGCGGGAAATTTCAGAAATATCTTATCAAGGAGGATGATGCTATGTCAAAGATTACAGATTACAGTTTTTTGATTCAAAGTATGTTCGGGACATCAAAGAAGAGTGCGATTGGCAGTTTCCAACTGTCTCAGTTAAACAGCGGTTCGGTGCAGGCGCAATTAAGAGCAACGGGGATTGACACGAACAGCGCCCAATATAGGGCTGCAATAAAAGAAATGATGCAGAATGGGAACGGTGCGATGTACACAAATATACAAAGCATTAAAAATTCAATGAAATGCTACGATAAAGACGGGGATTTTATCAATCCAAGAAACGGGCTTGCCGGCCTTGAGCTGACGGATGAAAATGCAGGCCGTCAGAAGCGTATCGTTTCCCTCCCGGAGAGCAGCAAGGATGAGATGTTTGAGCAGACAAAGAAAGAATTCCTACGCGAAAATGGCACGCTGAATGGCGATACGACAAGGCGCAGGGATGTGTACGACAATCTGTATAGAAAGACGAAGAAGGATGACAGGCTGGCGGCGGGGTATACGATGGAGCAGTATGAAAGGGCATATCGGCAGGCGTTCTTGGATGCTGCAAGGAAAGCCGACCCTAAGTGGGAAATTGGAAAGCCAGTTCCATCCGGGGCTTTGGACGGCATCACAAGGGAATCTGTGGAAGCGAATCTGAGGAAATCCGGGAGAACACTGTCATCCGTGGACATGAAGATATAATCTTTACACCTTATTCCGCAGAGGCGCAAAAACCATGCGCCCCTGCCGTGGATTATTTGGAAGGAGGTGAAGGCCGGAGAAGTTAGGTGGAGTGGATTTATAAGGCAATGAACCGCTCGGACTTATTGCGAGGGAGCGGGTGCGGCTCTGACTGACAGAGGAGTCGCAATATTAAAGATAATGGAGGATGAAAGGAAATGAATGTTAATGGAATAGGGACAGCAGGATATCCGCTGACAGGATACACGGCAAGAAAGGCAGGAAGAAGCGCGGAATCCGGGGCTGTGGGATTCATTGAAACGGTGGAAGAAAAGGCGGCGCAGGGAAAGGCAACCGACCAGGATGAGAAAGCCTTTGAGATGGTTGGCCCGAACGCTCCGCAGGAAGTGAAGGATGCGTGGATGGAGGCGGCGAAAGAAGTAAATGCGAATGGCATGGGAATCCGGGGCAACGGAATGATGAGCCACATATCGCAGATGATGGTGCAGAGGCTTAATAAACAGCTTAAGGGTGAAACGGAGAATTTTGACATCCTTGGAAGCACGGTGGAATCTGCGATCCAGGCAACGAAAGAGGCGCTGTACGATTTGGAGCATCCAAGGGTATATACGCCCAGGAGCATAGAGATTCAGCAGGCCCGCATCAAAGAAGGAGAATTTTACAGGGCGTTTTTGGAGAAGCTGGAGAAATTATAGGACGGCACATCACCGATAAGCTACAGAGGGCGGACAGGGAAAGAATCCCCGGCGTTTTCGCAGAGTAGGAAATGGGAGGAGAAAAAAGTATGGCAATTAGTATTTCCGATTATCATGCTCATTTACAGGATGATCTTAAACTTAATAGAGAGTATTTGAAATCTCATGGAAGTCAAAAGGAAGGGCGGAAAGTATTTGACAGAGATTCATTAGAAGTTTCCCAATTATCAAAAAACAGGGAAATCTTAATGGATAGAATTAAGCATACGGTGGTGCAGTCTGTGGCATCACTCAGCGATATGAGAGCTGGAATATTAAAGGAAGTCAGGGAAGAAAAAGGGCAGTATGGTTATTTGGATGTAGTGAATGCCTGTGGCCTGAGTTATGCAAGGCTCTATGCTGAAATCGAACAGCGCCATGAAAGTGAAGAGTATTATAAGGCAGATGGGACGTCATTGACAAAGGAAGAAGAAATTGAATGGCTGGATATACAGTATGAGCAGGAAGTGGAGTGGCAGAAGTCCTGTGCCAGAATAGCGGCCCAGGGACAGGTCATTCAGGGGAATATTTCTGAAATGCCGGCAAAAGAACTGGAGGAATTGGATGACAGCTTTTATCAGGCAAAAGATACCTATATGAAGCTGCACCGGGAAAGCAGGCAGGTGGGGAAGCCGCTTGTTTTGCAAAATTATATGTTTGGCAGCGGCCGGATGTATGAAATGCTAAACAGATTAGGCACTTAACAATGAAATCTTGCGCAAAATGGCAAAATTTTTTGCGTAAGAAAAATACCTATGCCAA
>VSNR01000273.1 GCA_009774345.1 Lachnospiraceae bacterium
ACAAAACCGCCCCACTGGACGATATGATACCTTCCACAGAAAATGTTGAAAGTAAAAGCCTTGACAATTTAGAAAAAGTAGAAATTTTCCGCCTGATGCACAACCTTGATGACACAACAAGAGAAGTCATGTATTTGCGATTGGCAGGAGAACTACATTTTTCCGAAATTGCGGCTATTTTGGGAAAAACGGAAAACTGGGCGAGGGTAACTTATTACCGGGGAAAACAGAAAATAATGGAAGGAATGAAGAAATGGAAATAATGGATATAAAAGAAAAAGAATTAGCTTGTGAGATTGTAAAAGATTTACTTCCTCTCTATGTTGACGGAATGGTAAGTGATGTCTCTAAAAAGAGCATTGATAACCATTTAGCACATTGCACAGAATGCAGCGAGATCTATCACGATATGGCTTGTCATCTGGAAATGGAAACGCCGCAGGCAGAGATTTCAGATGTAAAAAGATTTTTGCATAAAACAAAAAAAATGTATCTGTTATATGGCTTAGGTTGTCTTAGCTTTATTGCAATACTGGTCTGTCTGATTGTGGATTTGGCGGTAAACAACGCAATTACGTGGTCTTTGATTGCTGGAAGTTCCTGTCTGTTTGCAGACGCCTTACTATATACGCTTTCAACCTGCAAAAAGAATAAAGGCTGTATTGCAATGGCAGTAATAAGCATTGGGATGCTTGTCCTGCTTTCTGTCATACAGATTACCCAGTATTATCTGATGGGAACAGGGACATTTTGGCTTTTCCGTTATGGTGTACCTATCCTGCTGTTATGGCTTTTTGTCCTCTGGTTTCCAGTGCTTGCAAGAACATTCTTAAAATGGAATATTTGGGACTGCATCGCATTGTTCCTGTTCTTGGTAATCATAGGAAACTATGTCACAAAACGAATTACGGGAGATTATATGTGGGAAGACGTATTCCATATGCAGGGATTTACAGGCAATGCCCTTGGAGAAGTAATTGGAATCGTATTATTCTTAATCATTGGGAGGGTGAAAAAATGGAGAAAATAATCAGTGTAAAAAATCTAAGGAAAGCATACAAAAAATCGAACAGGTTCGATTCGGAAACTGCTGTTCAGAATGTATGCTTTGAGCTTGCACCCGGAAATATCATGGGACTATTGGGGACAAACGGGGCGGGCAAAACGACGACATTAAAGATGATTACAAATTTGTGTTCCAAAGACAATGGGAAAATCGTCATAGACAACGTATCCTTAGACGAAAATCCCGAACTGGCATTGGCAAAGGTTGGGGCGGCACTTGACACCCCCAGTTTTTATCAGGAACTGACTGCAAGAGAAAATATAGAATGTTTTGCACATTTATATGATAATATCCCAAACGGGCAGGTTCTCGAATTGCTTGATTATGTCGGACTTGGTTCACAGGCTGAAAAGAAAGTGAAAAAGTTTTCTCTTGGAATGAAACAAAGACTGGCATTGGCAAGGGCTATGTTAGGACAGCCAAAACTGATTATTTTAGATGAACCGGTAAACGGATTAGACCCGCAGGGACAGATTAACCTATACCGTCTGATTTGCGATATGGCAAAAGAACGAAACACAACATTTATTGTTTCATCACACCAACTGCATGATATGGAAAAATTCTGTACCGATATTTTAATTTTGGATAAGGGCAAAAGTATCTTGCAGGGAAAAACGGAAAACATTTTATCCGAAACAACAAATATCGTGGACTGCATACTGGAAGAAACAAACGCTGCACGGAGGGTCCTCTCCGAGTGTAAAGGAATCCGTTTGGTTTCACAGAAAGGAAATCAGTTTACAATCAGACTTGAAAATATCTGTTTTGATGAATTTGTGAAAAACCTTGTAGCAAACCATTTGCATATTCACGATCTTTCCATGCGGAAACACTCATTGCAGGATCTTTTTCTAAAACTGACAGGGGGAGTTTAAGCCATGTATCCATTGACAAGATTCTATGCAAAAACACTATACAGACAAAAATTGATTTACATTTTCTTTGCCTGCTTTTTTACAGCTTCTTTCTTTTACGCTTTTCTTATATCGACGCCGCAAATGGAAGAAATGCTGAATATCAATATTGGAATTGTCGGGAGAAAAAATTTCCCCGAATTTATGATGCGGTTTTATGTCGGTACAGTAGGTATTCTTTTTAATGTATTTCTGCTGACGCTGTTTGTTTGTGAAGAAGATAGGAACAAAATGCTTTACCAGCCTTTATTGCATGGGGAAAACCGCAACAGAATGATACGTTCAAAAATCTATGTTGCTGTTAGTATGTCAATGATTTTTGTTTTGTTGGTGGCTATTATCAATTACATAACAGCCTTTATGCGTTGGGGCTGTGAAATCTTTGAACAGACAGCCTTTATCAGAACCATGATAAAATATCTGTCATCGGGTATCTATATGTCCGTGATAATGCTTGGGATCGTTACACTTTGTATCTGTAGCCGCAATGCGTGGAAAACCATATTTGGGGTAGTTATTTATCTATTGGCTGACCAATTTATTTACGGTTCCAACATTGCTTTCTTACAAAAAATATGGGTTGGATATTACCTTAACCTTTGGACGTTTGCTTATGAGTATCAGAAAATTCCATTTAGCGAACTGCTTATAGGCATATCCGTTATGATACTGTACGGCATTGCTTTTTTTCAAATATCCCTGTACAGAACACAAAAAATAGATTTTTGAGAGAGGTAAAAAATGATTAGAAGATTATTGAATATTCAATTTGCACGGCTGAAAAGGCAAAAGATCGTATACTTATTTTTTGTTGTAATGGCAGTAATGATCATCTCCAATGCGCTTGGTTTGGCAGGCAGTTTTGAAGATCATGACATGTCGAATTTCGACACGGAGAATTTCGCCGCGGATTATTATGCAGGCGGTAAATTTCCAACCATGTGTATGCAGTCCTATGTTGATATAGTCGGAACACTATTCCTTAGCTTTATCAGCGCAGTACTGATTTGCGGAGAAAAGGCAAGCGGTATGTTTCGGCAGCCTTTGTTGAATGGCGTTTCCAAAAAACAGCTTTTAACCGCCAAAACTGTCAGTATTCTCACAGTTGCGCTAATCTGTTTTTTGTTTGTGGTAATCGTCAGCATTGTGACGGGTTTCCTTTTATGGGGCAGTCAGATCTTTGATTCTGCACAGGAATATTTGTTGCAAATGTTGTTATTAGTTTTTCCGCAGACAACATTGGTTTTGTTTCTAGTGCTTTTATCCTTGTATATGTCAAATATATCCAGTATGATGTGCGCTTCTCTGATCATTTTATTAGTCAATAATTTATTCAGTCAGTTTTTTGGCAGTTACATAGCGTTTATAGATTTTATGTATTATCTGTATGCTTTTTCTGGATACAACGGAATGGAATTGACAGGCAGAATGATTGTATTAGGAATTGCTGTTAATGTCATAACAGGAGTGATTCTTGTTTATGGCATAAATAGACGGTTACTGTTCACTCCGTGCCAGTAACGAGTAAAAATCCATGCAAAATTTGCTTCGCAAATGGATTTTTACTTTTCAAGCTGTACGTTTTTTCACGGAATGCGCAGTCCAGCGCATTCCTGCCTGTAAACAGTAACAATAGACGCACAAATCGTATGATCCTGTAAAAAATTGACTGGCATCGCGCGCGTGTCTGTGGTAAAATATAGTGGCATTTAGACAGACTTTAGGAATTGTAGGAAAATAAGTGATGTAGATTGCGCAGGATATTTCTTCGAGGATGTATGTCAAAAAACGTAGTCGTAGCGGGCTACGGCGAGGCTTTTTAACATGCATAATCGGAGAAATAGCCAAGTCAAGATGCGTCAGTTATTTTTCTACAGTTCCTTATTTCAAGAAAAGGAATTTTCCCCATGTCCGCAAAATATATCCAGCTTGCCAGTTGTATCTGACTATCATCACGCTGTACGAGCAGCAGAAGTACATGTACGATAACAAAGTACACTCAGTGGAACATCG
>VSNR01000274.1 GCA_009774345.1 Lachnospiraceae bacterium
GAGTATTATTTATATTAATTTTGTAGAAGAACCCAAATACCGCATGATTGTGGAGGACGGTTACAACGTGAACAGCATTGTCAAGAATATATCGAGAATCGATCCGTCAAAACAATTTATAGCAGGCAAGACCATCCTTGTTTTTGATGAATTACAAGAGTTTCCTGAAATTGCCACAGCACTTAAATTTTTTGCGATAGATGGCCGTTTTGATGTCGTGTGTAGTGGTTCTTTGCTTGGAATCAGCTATAAGCGGATTGAGAGCAATAGTGTTGGCTATAAAACAGACTATGAGCTTTATTCTCTTGATTTCGAAGAATTTCTGATAGCAAAGGGGTATCAGGAAGACTTTATTGAAGAAATTTATGTGCATATGAAAGAAGGCCAGCCATTTTCAGAGCTCACCATGTCTGTTTTAAAGGAATTGTTTCTGGATTACTGTATTCTTGGCGGTATGCCGGCAGTTGTCCTCAGATATATCGAAACAGGAACTTTTGAGGGAACACTTGAAATGCAGCGCCAGCTTCTAGCTGATTATCAGGAGGATATTCGAAAGTATGCAGATGGCATGGACCAGACACGGATATTGAATGTATACCACCAGATTCCAGTACAATTGTCAAAAGAAAATAAAAAATTTCAGATTTCCAAGGTTGCAAAAGGCGCCAGATTCAGGGATTACCGGGGCTGTATTGAGTGGCTTCGAGATGCTGGATTGATTAATATATGCTATTGTCTCCATATGCCGGAACTTCCGCTCAAAGGAAATTTTGATGATACGAAATATAAGATCTATTTTAAAGATACAGGACTGCTCGTCGCAATGCTTGACGAAGAAGCACAGGAGGATTTGCGCGCCAATAAAAATATGAATGTCTACAAGGGTGCCTTGTATGAGAATATTGTCGGGGAGGCATTATCAAAATGTGGATATCAGCTATATTACTACAAACGCGATGATTCAACTTTAGAGGAAGATTTTTTTCTGCGGACAGCGTCTTGTCTGGTGCCGGTTGAGGTAAAGGCAGTCAACGGACGTTCCAAATCCCTGCGCATGTTGATAGACAGCGACAAATATGAAGATATTCAATATGGAATCAAGCTGTGCGCCGGAAACATCGGCGTGGAAAATAAAATTTTTACTTTTCCATATTTTTGTACCTTTTTGTTAAAGCGTTATCTTTCTGAGTGCGGATAAAAGAACAGAGGTGCACATGGGAATTAAAATAAAGATTTTACATTTAATTGATGGAGCAAAACAGGCAGAAGGCTTGACTGTAATAATTGATGTGTTTCGGGCTTTTTCATTGGAGTGTTATTTATATAATATGGGCGTTAAGGAAATTCGACCTGTTGGAACGATTGAAGAATTTTGTAATTCAGGTTCGTAAGGATGAATACAGCTATATTACAAATAGAATATGGATATAAATATTGTAACAGGAGACTAAAAATGAAGGATTTAATTTGTTTTAATCATTTGCAGGCAGACGACATCTATGAAATATTTTCCATTGCAGACGATATTCGCAGCGGTAAATACAATGGTGTTCTGACTGGGAAAAGTGTTGTGTTGTTTTTCCCTGCTTCCAGCATCAGAACGCGGGTAACGTTTGAAAAGGGCATTGCATTGCTCGGCGGTCAGTCCATCTTATTTCCCAGTGATGCATTGGACAAGAAGGAAGATTTGAGAGATGTCTGCGGCTATCTGGATAATTGGGCAGACCTTGTGGTCATGCGGCATAAGGATATGCAAGTGGTTGAAAAATTTGCCCAATACGCACATGTCCCCGTGATCAATGCAATGACAGAATGCAGTCATCCCTGTGAAATCCTGTCAGATCTGTATGCATTGTCAAAGATTCGGAAACAGTTTCTCAAGGATGAATATTTGTTTTGCGGAACAGCCGGAAATATAGGACTTACATGGAAAGAGGCATCGCAGGTTCTGGGATTTCATTTATCGCAGTGCTGTGGAGCAGGGTATGAGATGGAGGATGTCAAAGTATATTACGATATCCAGACAGCAGTCAGGGGCAAGGATATTGTCTGTACGGATTCTCTGCCTGCCGATGCCTTACAGGATTTTAAGGCGTGCCAGATCACCAGAGCGGTGATGGAGCTGGCGAACAAGAATGCCGTACTTAATCCCTGCCCGCCGTTTTACCGCGGCGAAGAAGTCTCAGACGATGTGATTTCGTCGGAATATTTTGTGGGGTATGCGTTAAAAAAGCATTTGCTGCCGGTTCAGCAGGCAGTGATGATTTGGTGCTGCGGACGCTGAACAATGTACCATGCCTGTAAAATATTTTCCTCTTCAAAGAGAATTTCACCCTTTTGGGGAACATTTGTTGGATAGTAAGTCGTTGAATCTTTCAGCATGGTTTTCTGTGTGCTGATACTCATGCTCTCATTGTTCATATCGTCCTCCTTGATGAAGAGGGACTTCCTCAACTCCTATTATACTATATTCCTTTTCCGTTTCCAGTGCTAATTTGTGTTGTTTTCCGCTATCTCCTTAACCTTTTTTGTTATCTGTTCCTCGGCTATCCGCTTGAATACCGTTTCCATTTTTTCAGTGCCTACATAGTGCCTTTCCACGATAATTTTTGTGGGTGGGTGCTGTCGGGTGGCTCTATGCTGTGTGTTGCTGTCTTTGCTCATAAATCTGCTCCTTTACAATAAAATAGAGCGCATAGATTTTTCTATACGCTCTGATGCTGTGTTACCTATTTTGTTGTGATTGTGGTAACGGTTATTTAGGCAAATAGGAATTTATCGTTCTGCAATAACAAATTCACCATTTGAATAGCTTAATTTGGTGTGACTAATCTTAAACGCTTGCTCATTCATTTGGCTAAGGAGCGTGTGCATAAAAAATCCATGCGTGACAATGATACAATCTTTTTCCTTTTTGGCTATCATATTTATAAATCGTTCGGCACGATAAACTGTTTCTTTCCTGCATTCTTTTTGTGAGTGCATATTAAAAAACCATTGTAAACGTGCGGAAATATTCCAAAATATAAGCGGCAGCTTTTTATTTGAAATAATACTTGCACATAGCGGCACTTCATCAAGCAACTTTGTGGGAATAAAATCTCTTTCACCAAATAGCTGCTTTGCGGTATCCCTGCTTCTTTGCAAAGTACTGATATAAATATCCTGATAATTTATTCGGATACCATTCGACAACAAAAGATAAATCGGTGCTTCATCATACATTTGACAGTCTTTATTAAACTGTTCCGATGTACTCCATTTTTTCCATTGAAAATCCACTTTGCCATGCCTAATGACAATCGCCCGCATATCTTATACCTCCACAAACACCGATTTGTACTGCTAATAGAATACCACAATCACACTCACATTTCTATCAAATTTTCATTAAATTTCTTCCTCCCTCCGCTTCGGTCTGCCTTGTTGTCTGTTATGCTGTCGGCTCTCGTTCTGAAGCTCTCTCTCAAGGTTCTTTTTGTTGTAGCTGATTACCTCGGCATACGCTAATTCTGTGGCGGTCTTGGTCTGCTCCCTGCCGATACTGTCATACTCGGATTGCAAAGACTGTATTTCCGCTTTCCACTGTTTCGGCGTTATCTTCTCGCCGTTCTGTAAAAGGCTCTGCATACGCTCCTTTAATTCGGGGTACTTCGATAAGCTGTCCTTATGCTCCTTATCGTATTTCATTTTCGCAAATCCTTTGAGTGACTGGCTCTCCTTATAGGTGGCTTGGATTGGCGCATAGAGGGCATACATTTTTGACAGTTCCTTTAATCGGTTTAGTTTCTGCCCCTTTGAAAGATGTACCGTTTCCAACTGTTGGTATCTCTGTTCCCTATCCGCTGTGAATTTCGCAAGGCTCTCAAAGCTGTCTATCTTCCTTGTCGTGATGAATTTCTCCGCATTGTCGGCTGACTGCAAGGCGGTTCTGTCGGATATTCTTCTTAGGTGCTTTCCGCTGACAATCGGCA
>VSNR01000275.1 GCA_009774345.1 Lachnospiraceae bacterium
TTGGCGCCATCATACTGACATTCTTTCCTTTCAGCTCCACCTGCCCTTCTGCCAGCAGGGAGATCTTACCGGCTGTCTGAAGCCCCAGCCCCCTGTCATCCTCTATGGAAATTTCCGCAGTGCTCCCTGTCATGCTGAGCAGCCCCATCGCTGCCGGCTCCAAATGCATCCTTTTCTGGCTGTCTGTTGTAAAATACCGGTTCTGAGGATCTGTAAACTCTCCGCACAGCAAACCATTCTCCCTTACCGCATAAATTACGCTGCCTGACGCTTCATCGGCACTGCCAAAATACACTGCCGCCTTCGTTCCCTTCTCCGGCATACAGTACAGCAGATTTCCTGCTGCAGGCGTCCACGGAAATTCATAGGCGCTGTCAGCGTCCTGTGCCCTGTCTATACCCAGATGCACTTTGACAAACTCCTGCCTTGTTTCCAGTATTCTTCCTGTGATGACTGCACCCTCAAGCGTTTTTGCCGGTATTTTTTCCGTTCTGAAACATTCCCCTGGAAAGAGGAGCGCGCTGCATTTCAGACAGCCTTCTGCAAAGTGTGTATCAGCCTCCATCACATAAAACGGCATCCCATGAATGCGGAACTGATCTCCGATTCTTGTAAACGCTGTTCCGGCAATACGATACCCTTTAAATTTTGCAGGCAGTGTGCTGTATTTCTTTTCCCGACAGAATGCTTTCAGTGTGTGCTCGTACTGTTCCAGCAGAAGTTCACCCTGATCTTCGCCATCGCGCACTCCTGCATGGATACTGATTCCCGCGGAAAAATCTCCGGCTGTGATCCCCTCCCTCAGATGGCTGAGCAGTCTTACAAGAAACTGGTAATCCGTCTCCCTGTGCTGGATCAGCGGATGCACCAGCTGTCTGTCCGGCGCATTCCAGATCAGGGATGCGCCATACCCGCGTGCAACGATCTGAGCGACATCATGGTATGTCATGGATACATCCTGAAACGATCTGGACTTTTTCTGGATGTCCATCAGCCATGTATGGGAGACTGCTTTTAGAGACAGGATTGAATACCCGCCCTCTCTGGAAAGCTCCACCGCCTGTATGACACCGGAAAACAGAATCTTCTCCGTGGCGCTGTCATCATCCCTGCC
Organism: Lachnospiraceae bacterium; assembly: GCA_009774345.1. Classification (GTDB taxonomy): domain Bacteria; phylum Bacillota; class Clostridia; order Lachnospirales; family Lachnospiraceae; genus COE1. The sequence continues at coordinate 1,115 of VSNR01000275.1, forward strand.
TGTGATCCTGATACCTGCATTCTCTGTATCCATGAGGGCGTTCTCTGCCTTGTCGCTTTCCACAGCCGCTGTGGCTTCTGCATAAGTATGCTGCCCATAGCGGGCATGGATTGTGCAGGTGTGTATGCTTAATATGTGGAACCTGCACTTGATATGTAACTGCATGTCTGATATTTTTTTCTTCATTGGTGCTCCTTTCTATATTACGTTTTATTTGTCATACTATCTCTCATCGGCTGTCTTCGGATCCTGGAACCGAACCCTTATATCACACCGGCCGCTCTCCATATAAAACTCATTGCCAATACCTCCAATATAAGTCTTTGTTCCAAACATTCCGTCTTCCTGTTGGAAAAAGTACCACTCACATGGGTAATCATAATCATCCCGGTAGGAATAAAATTCATACAGTGCTATCCTGATATCCTTCCGCCCATCTCCGTCCAGATCTTCAATCATTGTATCCAATACCTCATAGTTTTTTTCTCCACCTGTGTAATCCGCCGCAAACTGATACAGAATATCCCCCTGTTCATTCAGCAGCAGAATCCAGGGTAATAATATATCTGTCTTATCTTTATACCCCCAACACAGAAATACTTTCCCCCATGAATCCAGCTCTGCTTCCTCCCGTACAGGTTCCCCATGAAATATAAAATCTGCTATGTTGTACGCATGATAGTCTTTATCCAGCCCCTCATCCATTTTCACTTTGAGTCCCTCTTCACCGCAGAATGTGATGTCCAGTCTGCCGTACTCATCTTTCATCTCATTGTGATACATGCACGCTGCCCTGCCATGCTCTAATGTCCCATAAAAGGTTATCCTGTGCTCTAACCAGTCTATATCAAAATAATCATCTTCATTTTCATTTGCCTGATTCTCTCCCAGATATCCTTCTATATATCCTCTCTCTGCTTTTGTGATCATCAGGCTGGCTGAGCAGTAATTATCAGTCCAGATCTTCCTTACATACTGGCTGTAATCCTCCTGCTCCGCCTTCCCGCACCCTGAAGTCAGCAACAGTATCAGCAGAAAAAACAGATAAGCCCTTCCATATTTAAATATGTTCCTCATAAAACTACCTCCTGCGAAAACTGCCACTGCCAAAGCTGATCCATATATCTTTTCCCTTATTCCACATCCTGTAACTACTCTGTCCATCTTTATGAATAAGGACTGACTGCTTAAACATCCCATTTTCCTGTTGGAAATAGTACCACTCAGACCTGTATATATCCGGCTCCTCTGATGAAGCAGTAACAATCAGCACATCCTTCAGCCCGTCTCCGTCTATGTCCTCGACAAGCACCTGTGTCCTGTCCTGATTCGGCTGCACATATGCCTGAAACCGATATAAAATATCTCCTCTTTCATCCAGTAGCAGCACACAAGATGCCGTCGAACCAGAATTACTGTCTGGTGCAGGTTCTCTGTCTGCACAAAATAAGGTCACTTTCCCCCACGAATCCAGCTCAATCTCAACTGTCTTTGGTTCTCTGAGATGCTGCATATCTGATACATTCCAGGCTCTGAACTGATACACCAGGAACTGGTGCACCTCGTCCACGATTTCTATCCTGATTCTGTCATCCCCGCAAAATATGATATCCATCCGCTCATTTCGACTTTCCCGCTGAATATAATACTGGCATTCTGCTTTTTGCTGACTGACAGTTCCAGAAAATTCATGCAGTCGATATAGATCGGTATCTGGATCAAAATAGTAGTTTGAGATCATTTCATTCCACATGAAATATCCCTTGATATGCCCCTCCTCTATCTGTGTGATGACCAAACTGATTTCAAAATTTCGTTTTGAATCATCTATAATCCATATTTTATTGATGTATTGACTGTAATCTATGGTATCTGGCAGCGCAGTATCCGCAACAGCAGGTGCAGATGCGTTTGAGCAGGACAGCACAGATTCACTCTGACTCCCCGGATTTCTGCGGCATCCTATGGATAGCATGATAAATGTGAACATAATAAATAAGAACTTTATTTTATGTTGGTTTTTATTCATCAAATTCTCCTCTCAATCACTACTTTTACTCCAAGACGATTTTCCTCTCACTCCCACACAATCATCCGCCGCTCCGCCCGGAGATCGTGTTGTAGAGGACTGCCACGCCCTCATCCAGCATCTCTCTGTTGGTCTGTCTGGAAGGAGAAGCCAAAATACCGTTCCACGTCTTTGGTAAAATTGCCAAAGTTGTCAAAACTGCCAAAACTGCTTTTTGATGCTGTCTGGGTGCTGTGCGTTTTATCCTACGTATATGCTCCCCTAATCGTATCAGACGACTGCATCAAAGTTGCATCATATTTCTTTTAGTGGAATTACTCAGTGTCTTGTATACTTCCACGATATCTTTGAATGCGTGAAGGTGCCAGTGCCTTCCTCATCGCCATAATCCTCTTTGAACTGTACGATTTTCTCCTGTTTAAAATCGCCTGTAGTGTAACGCAGGATCCGCTCGATATACGTCATGACCTGCATCTTGTAGAAAGGAATTTTTCAGGATTTTCTGATATCACACAATCTTATTGCACACTACTGCATGGTATGATATACTGAAACAATAAACGAAAGGAAAATGTTACTGTCCATGTATGACTTTCCAAGCCATATGAAAAAGTGCCGGCAGCGGATAAAATCTATCTGCGAAGCAGAGTGGACAATAACACGATAATTACATTGGAGATCGAAGATAAAATACAGTGGCATCCGGCATTCTGTTCTGCCATGGAGCTGGAACTGCGGGAATATAAAAAATACCTGAATCCGTGAGCCTTGCTCTAAATTATTTTCACAATGCCACATAATTCCAGTACTTGTAGCATGTTTTATA
>VSNR01000276.1 GCA_009774345.1 Lachnospiraceae bacterium
GACAGGTTTATTAAGGTACGGCAGCATTTATACTTTAGGTAGGAATTGGCTGTTAACCAAACCGCACAGGTGGAAAAGTTTTATGCCATTATCGGGGCCAGCGGAGCCGGAAAAACGACTCTCTTATCTTTGCTGGCAGGGCTTGACAGCCCAACAGGAGGCACCATTCTATATGAAGGGGAAGATATCCTTGCGAAGGGTTTAAATTATCACAGAAAGAACCATGTATCCTTAGTTTTTCAGGAGTATAACCTGATTGATTATCTCACCACGGAGGAAAACGTAAGGCTGGGAGGAACAGATAAGCCGGGGGAACTGCTTACAAAAGTGAATATCCCACAGGAAGCATGGAAAAGAAATGTAATGAAGCTGTCCGGTGGGCAACAGCAACGTGTAGCGATTGCAAGGGCGCTGGCAAGCAATGCAAAAGTCTTATTGGCAGATGAGCCGACCGGGAATCTGGATGAACAGACGGCAGAGGGAATTATTGAGTTATTAAGGCAGACTGCGCATGAGTTGGGGAAATGCGTAATCGTTGTTACACATAGTAAATATTTGGCAAATGAGGCAGATGAAATTGTGCAGATTACGAATGGAATAATTGGCTCATAGAAATGAAGGAATCCTACAAAAGACAAACCGCCGCACTATGGCCTTCATCCGCCATATGCGGCGGTCTGCCTTTTCCGCAGGCAGGCCGGGCGGCCTGATTTGGAAAGCGGGGAAATAAGAGGTAATATGCTTACACGGCCAGTATGGGCTGTGCGCTTATAGTCATTTCGTGCAATTTATGGGAGTTTCGTGCAATGGGATTTGATAGGATACCCCATAATCCGATATAATTTATAGTGGAGAAAAACACAGAATTGAGGGAAATGCGATGAAGATAGCGGTCTGTGATGACAGCAGGGAGGACAGGGGCGCGCTACGGGCGCTGCTGGAAGCCTGCGGGCATGATTTTGAGATAAGGGAATACGGCTCTGGCGAAGAGCTGTATGCGGATATGGGATATGTACGGGAATGCAGCATAGTGTTCCTTGACATCAACATGGAAGGCATGGATAAGGCAGTTGTATTAGTGACACATGATCCTCATATTGCAAGTTACTGTAAGAAAATATATTTCTTGGATGAAGGAAGAGTAGGCCGGCCATGTGTCAGGAATGGTAATCAGGGTGATTTTTATGACGAGATTATACATCATATGGCTTCGCTTCAATAACAAAAGACAGCAAGGAGCTTATTCTTCAATGGTCTGTGGTGTTTTCTTTCTTGTCATTGTCGCTCCTTTCTATCTGCGGTATAGAAAAAGGACAGTCGAATTAACGTCGGCTGCCCTTATAAAATTGCACTTGGATTTTAAGGTGTTGCTCGATAAATTGTAGTTGTTTTACCTTTGTCCAGCTTGTGTTTCGCTTTTGATTTGTTCCATTTCAGTTGCTACATATTCAGCGGTTATCTTTTGATATTCCCCATTAGCTTTTGGGAAAGATACTGACTTGAGCAACTTGGCAGAGTAAGTCTGTGCAGGTTCATTTTCAAGGTCATTTGTGTATATTTCAACAACAGCATATCCAACAATGTTTTCTCCTTCGTGAATTATGATATTGATATATGCCGTAGTTCCCATATACCGTTCAAAATCGCTCTCGCCTGTTCGAGATAGGTTAGTCCAATATACAGTAGTATCATTTCTAGTGTTGAACGATGAGCCTAAATATGTTATTTTGTTGCCCTCCCAAAGAAGCAATGTCCCGCCATCAACTGATACTTCAAAACTTAAATCGTCGTATTCCGTAACGGATAGTTTTAATGGAAGTCCCGGTCGGCTGCTCATAGCAAGGCTCCACTTATAATCTGTTGGCAACCCTATACCTTCCTGCATGGTTATTTCTTCATCTGATGAAGCGGCATACACTGTGATTGTCAAAAAGCCCGGCGCAATGATAACGTCTGGAACAGAAATTTTGAAAAGCACTCCGGCTACCAAAGCTACGCATAAGCAAGCCGCCATAGCCGCCCATTTGAGCCAACCATTCTTTTTCTTCGTCTTTGTTTGAGCTTCCTCAATAAACTGATTATCGACATTCGTAATGCTGTTATACAGCTTTGAGATTTCCTTTTCTTTCATAGGGAATAGCCCTCCTTTTCAAGTTTGGATTTTAGATTTTGCCTAAGTCGGTACATTTTCTTCGCCATATTTGCCGGGGACATACCGCTTTCTTGTGCAAGTGTATTTACTGTTTCACCATTCCAATAACGACGCATGAAAAGAATACGGTCATTTTGCGGTAATGACGCAAGCCATGTGTTTATGATGTTGGTTAACTCTTGTTCTTCAATTTGGTGTTCAACAGTAGCAGGGGACGGTATGCAGTCCTCCAACTCATTTAGAAGCTGCTCCATGCCCGCATAGCGTTTTTGGCGGTGATTTTTCTTCCAAAGGTCAAAAGCGATATTTCGGACTACTTTACCAAGCCATGCGCCAAGTTTGTCGGGCTTCTGTGGTGGTATTGAGTTCCAAGCCCGCAAATATGTATCATTAACACATTCGTCAGCGTCGGAACTTGTTGACAGTATGTTCAATGCAATCCTGTGGCAAAAGGCTCCATATTTCGTTGCTGTTTCTGAAATTGCAGCTTCATCACGCTTAAAATATAAGCTAATGATTTGTAAGTCCTCCATTTCAATCCCCCTCCGCAAGAATTATGTTCTTGAAAGCTTTCACTTATAAAGACGACATTTCAGGAATGATATTCCCTGTACATTTACAAAATTATAAACTTTCTTTTTGAATATTTCTACCGCCAGAAAAGTAGAATACACAAAAGCTAAAGATGAATCGTACACTCCAGACAAAATCGCCGCATACAGTGTGGAAAATGGATATTATGTGGAAGGAACCGGCACATCATGGGCCTTGATGGAGGATTTACCAAAGCTGTATGGCATTAAAGTCTCATCCATAAGCTCAAGTGCAAATAATATGAGGGCAGTGCTTGATAATGGCGGAATCATCATATGTGCTATGGGGAAAGGGGATTTCACAATATCCGGTCATTACATTGTCATATATGGGTATGATAACGAAGGATTTATGGTAAACGATCCTAACTGTGTAGCAAGGAGCGGCAGGAGATGGGCATTCAGTGAGATTGAAAATCAGATTAAAAGTATATGGGTATATGACAAAGAGAAATAAACCTTAAGTTACATAGGATAAGGAGCAGTAAGAAAGGAACCATACAAAAGACAAACTGCCGCACAATGGCCTTCATCTACCATATGCGGCGGTCTGCTTTTTTCCCAGGCAGGCAAGGCGGCCTGATAACGGAAATTACTTGGAAAGCGGCGAAATAAGAGGTAATATGATTACACGGCGGTTTGCGTTTCCCCCATATCGGACGAATGGCGAAATTGCATTTGGCGTTTTGGGGTGATGGGAGGAAAAGAATTCACGCTGTCAAATCCGCTATTCACGCTATCGGCGTTAGACTATTTCCCGTTTTTTACGATATAAAAAGTGAGAGCCGGAGGAGGTGGATTTTATAAAAATTGCGATCTGTGATGATGAAAAGAATATAAGGGCTTACTTATCCTCTCTGGTCAGGAAACAGGGGGCGGAGTATGAAATTGCAGAGTATGCGTCTGCGGACGAATATTTGCTGGAACAAACGGAGTATGACCTGCTGTTCTTAGATATAGAGCTGGATGGAGCGGCATCCAGTATGGACGGGATGGAACTGGCAAGGCGGATAAGAGGCATGGAACTGGAGAGGCAGCCGGTCATTATTTTTGTTACGGGATACGAAAAGTATGTGTATGACGCTTTTGACGTGGGGGCATTCCAATATCTCCTGAAACCTATTGATGAACAGAGATTTGCCGAGGTTTTTGGCCGGGCAGCGGCGCAGATCATATTTGAGGCGGA
>VSNR01000277.1 GCA_009774345.1 Lachnospiraceae bacterium
TTATAATACCTTTTTGGGTTGCTATCTTAATGAGGACATGATGAATGAGTTATCACATCTAACAGTTTTCCCAGTTTGATGTCCCCGCATTTACTGCACCTCTTTGCCTCATAATATTCCATCTTACAGCTATTATCTGAATATTTACTATGTTTTGTTGTTTTACCAGCTACATATTCATGCGCACAAGAACTATGCGCTTCCAAATCATGATTTAATTCTCCTGATACTACTATCACCTCTCCTTCATCATTAAAAAATACCCAGCCGCCATTTTCATTTACTGGCAGAATTACATCGGTATCCCCCCACATAATATCTTCCTCCGAAAAGTAAATCTCATCAACAATATTATTTGAAAACATAATCGTTTTCGGGCTATAGGCAAACACTGTCAATGACGAGGTAAATACAGCAATTCCCATAACACCAGCTCCAATCACTTTCCGTAACAAACTTTCCTTTCCCACTCCGTTCTTCATTTGATAAATCCTCTCTTTCATCATTTTATTTTGTATATTCCATCCCATAATGGGCTGTTTTGTACCGCCAGCCGAGTACTCCGCGATCTCTATTACCAAATATCCATATTGTTTTATCTCCTCCTTCGTCCTGCCTGTAATTACTTTTCTGTCACAGGATAGTTCTGCAACCAGATTCCATTGGTACATAACATACCATGCCAAAGGATTATAAATATTAAATGCCAGTACTACAAAAGACAGCAGTTTGATCAGATTATCACAGTGTTGGATATGTATTATTTCATGTTCCAATACCATATCCAGCTCTTCTTCTTTCCAATTTCTATATGGCAGCACGATAACAGGCCGAAAGATACCAATTGTAAATGGACTTTTGATATATTTGCAAGATAAACTTTATACCTGCATTGCTTCGCGTTACCGTATACCGGCATTGAAGCCCGTTCTGTATTTTGCCGAAGATAGCCTTTTATCTTTTTATATTTTTTAAGATACCGGATCACGATTCCTATACCAATCAACACCAAAACTGCTGACAACAGATAAACCGCACTATTAGGAATGCGTATCCTGTATGGCGCAATTTGTATAATCTGGTCTGTATAATTGATAAAAAGAGCGTCCTCAGCCTGCCTTTCTGCAAAGGACCAAATCCGTAGCGCCTTTAATAAATCTTTGTATCGGGAGAAGTAATAGGGAAACGGAAGGAGATACTCCACAATATTCAATATCAAATACCCTCTTCTCCATTGTATAGAAAATGATCTGCTCACAAAAGGATACAGTACAATATAAAAAAGTGTACCTATACTGCCAAACAAGGACATGGTTCCAAGCAGAGACATATTATTCTTTCTCCAAAATTTTCCTGAGATCGTCCGCTGTATGTTGATCCAGCTTCTGACCTCCAGAAAATGTGGATAGAAAAGCATACATCGAACCGCCGTACAGTTCATTAATGAAGTCTCTTGCTTCTCCCTGCTTATATTCCGTGTACGTCATTGCAGGATTGTAGACCTTTTTGTGTCCAGTATTTTGAGATACGATGATCAATCCCTTATCAATTAACCTTCTGATGAAGGTATTGATTGTCTGCTTTTTCCAATCCTTCTGGCAGGTATCATTCAAATACTCTGTAAGCTCCCTGAATGTCTTTCCTCCTTCATGTTTCCACAAATACTCCATAATCATATTTTCTGATTCACTGATTAAATATTTGATTTTTGTTTCTGACATTGCTCCTTCTTCTGTGCAAATTTTTGCACCAGTACCAATTTATGACATCATAAGTAATGCTTTTATCCTATTTATAAAATACCACATTTCTGTAATACTGTAAATGCGTATTTTTTTATTTCACCTCGCTCCATGCACAGTTCTATGTAATCGAGTAGAGAAGAGTTATCTTCCCCTGCTCGCGCGCGACCCGTGCGCCGCCTTAGCGACATAATTCATCTGCACGGGTCTGCGCATAAAAAAAGAGCCGCATATACAACTCTTTTCTCTGATGATACTTCTCATACAGCCACTTTCCGCCAGATTGACGCCCACTGTATTGAGCAGTGCTGCTCTATTGATTGTTGCAATTCTGTACCGCATTCTTTTTGATCCGTTCGATCACACAGCGATGCGGCTTGTCTGCACAATTTTTATCATAGTTAATTCCAACAAGCAATATTTCGCCTGTATAATTTTCCAGCGCCTTTGTATACTTTCTGTCCTTAATCTGCTGTATCGCGGCAGCGGCTGTTTTTTCGTATTTGAGTTCAATGACAAGTGCCGGTTTTCCTGTGTGTGGAAGCGGCAGAAATACAACATCTGCAAAGCCGTGTCCCGTCGGCAGTTCCCTGATAAGCATGTAATCTTTTCTTGCGCTGTAATAGGCAAGTCCAATGGCACACCCCAGCGAATTTTCATCATTGTACGTCAAAATCGACGAAATTTCCATATGTGCCCTGTCAAGTCCCTCTGCAACACTTTCTTCATTGCATGCCAGTGTGTCCTCAAGAAGTTTTTCGGATTCCATGACGACACGCATTACTTCTGACCAGCCGCCGACACTCATCGCATTCTCAAACTCCTCAATAATTTCCTTATTTGGTATAAATGCCTCTCTCGTCTCTGAATCATAAGCCAGATATCCCAGATGAACCAGCAAGGTCAATACATCGTCCTTCGTTTTGAAGTTGCGCATATCATTTCGGAAGCTGCGCGTGTTTATCTTGACATGTCCCCCGCCAAGCATTCGGACAATGTCCGCACGCAGCCCGTCAAAATCCATATCCATATAGATTTTGAGTGCATCATAAACCTCTGTTGATGCCCAATAATTCGAAAATTTATGACAGCTCATCGCCTCCACGACAGACCTTGGATTATATACATGCTGGTATTCAGGAAACTTATAACCATCATACCAGCTGCTTGTCTCCGCAAAATCCATACCAAAACATTCGCACAAAGATTTTACTTCCTTCTCCGTAAATCCAGTATATTCCTGTAAAACCTTCTGATCCGTCATAGAATACTCCCAAAACATATTTAATGCAGAATGTTCTCCGTATTTCTTTACAGGCAAAATTCCTGTCATATACGCAAGGGCAGCATAGGACTGATCTTTCAACAAATCTCTCAGAAAATCAAGATATTGCTTTTGCAAAGCCTCTGACTCCTGCTGCTCACGCATCACACAATCCCACTCATCAATCAAAAAGATAAATTTCTTCCCTGTCTTTACAAAAATCTGCTCTAACACAACGGCAAGGATTGTTTCTTTTTCAGAAAATAACGCGCCATAGGTCTCACGAATTTCGCTGATTACAACACGTTCCAAATAATCTGTCACATTTTGACTGCGTGCCCGAATCAAAAACTGCTGCATATTCAGAAAGATCACATCATACTGGTTTAAATGTTCCAGAAAGGAATTTTCACCCTCAATATTGCGCCCTTCAAATAACTCCTTTGAATTACAGCCACAGCTATAATATGCTGCCAGCATTTTAAGCGTCATGGACTTTCCAAACCGCCTTGGTCTGCTGACACAGATAAACCGCTGCTCTGTATTAATTAACTCGTTTGTATATGCGATCAATCTTGTTTTATCTATATAAATCTTGGAGCGGACTGCATTCCAAAAGCCCTCATTTCCCGGATTCAAATAAATTCCCATACACAATATCCCTTTGCCCTTCTTGACAAAAGGAGACACACTTTCGTGTGTCTCCAAAAACATCAAAACTTATATTAGCACTGCTCTACGAGCTTCTTCAGTGCCTCAAGTGCCTCATCAGGAAGCTTGTCATAACCTTCCTTCTTGGTTGCAAAGCCTTCCACTGCGTCTACACGGTTCTGCATTGCTGCCTTCAGTGCTGCCACATACTCTGCATTGTTCATATCCGGCTTGAATGCATCACTTGTCTTTCCAGACCAGTCATA
>VSNR01000278.1 GCA_009774345.1 Lachnospiraceae bacterium
CAGCAGACTGAATATAGTATGGAATCAGTGGTGATTCCAGTACATGGAGAAACGTTGCAAACTAAGTAAAGAATATCAGAACAAAAGAATTATTAAAAGAATTGGCTGAAAATATATAAAATACAGATTATATTTTGTTATTATAAGGAGTATAAAAATGAGAGAAGTGCAGAAAAAGAATTATTGTTATAGTAATGACGAATATTTGTCCGTTTTTGTAGGAGTTTGCAAGTCTCAGGAGCTACTTGATCAGTATTTGGAAAAAGACTATGAATTATTAAATGAGTATGATTGTATTGGTTTTGAGTTGGGCGTAGATTTTGGTATTAATACATATGATGAAGATTTCTCAGTTTTTGTAGTAAATCCCAATATGTCAAAAGATTTAGAGGAGGTCTTTGTTGAAGCAGAAGTTTTTGATATGGAATTACTAAAGAAAGATTATCCAGATGGTTTGGATAGACCTTATAATACAGCTATTATCATAGGAAGGCTGAAGTATGAGGGAGAGGTAAAGGAAATTCAAAATGAGTTTGGCTATTTTAAGTTTTTAGGCGTATATCCAGATGAAGGTTGATCTGACAAAGTTTATGTCAATACAAGATTCTATTAAGGCGGTAAAGAAAATTCTTTGCCGCCTTAAAAATTTGTGTCTTTCTTCTGGCGGTAATTGTATGCGGGGTGGTTTTGAAGAAACAGAAATAGTGTTTTTTATGTTTTTCTGCTTGACCTTGCCCTTGGGACATAGCGTATGCTATCTGTGAAGTGAATTTTACAAAGGGACAGCAGGAGAACGATAATGAAAATTTTAAAGCAGTTGATTCAATTACACAAAATTCTGTTTATAATGGCGGTTTTAACTACCGTGCTATCTGTCATTTTCAATCTGTGCTGGAACAAATATTTGGCGCAGTTGTTAGACGGTCTGGGAAATACAGAAATGCATCCCTGTTTGACAACTGGCATATTGATTGTTCTGATACACACAGCAAGCGAGTTTTTATCAACGTATCTATCCTCGTATACCTGTGAAATTTTTGCGCATGAAATGCGGATGGGATACGCGCGATATTATGTACAGAGTGATATTCGGACACTCGCAGGGCTCAACGTTGGAGAAGCGCAGTCTGCCATGCAAAATGAGTTAAAAGAGATCTCTGACTATATGAGCGAGCAGCTTTTTTCATTGATGAAGCAGTTTGGCACATTTGCCATGACAGTGCTGTTTTTGCTCTGGATAAATTTTAAGCTCGCCATGCTTTCTATCGTTCCAGTGATTCCGCTGATTTTTTATTGTTCTTTTTCAAGTAAAGTGATTAAAAAATATACACAGCAATGCCAATACAGCAGAAAAAAATTAAATGGGCTGGCAGACATGATTTTGGAATTGTTTCCAGTGATTCAAATATATGACGCCTGTAAGCTGATACAGGGCGCTGTTAAGGAAAATCTTTCTGAATGGGGAAATGCAAGCATCAAGAAAGAGCAGACCTCCGCCAGACTGATGTCATTTTCAGGCGTGCTTTCCTTTGTGCCGCTTTTGCTGCTGCTTGGATTTGGCGGAGCTATGGTGATTCAGGAAGAAATCAGTCTGGGAACGTTTTACATCTTTATCAATTTGTCGGGAAATGTTTCAGGTTTTTTACAGAATATGCCGGGCATCTATGCTGGATTCCGTCGGTTTAGTGCATCGGTTGACAGACTGGAGGGAAAACTATGGTTCCATACGCAGTTCAGTTAGAAAATATTTCATTTTCATATGAGAATCATGCGGTGATAAAAAATTTATCGCTTCGCGTGCTTCCCGGTGAGCACATCGGAATTGTCGGGGACAGCGGATGCGGGAAGAGCACGCTGTTGAAAATTCTGGCGGGGCTTTATCAGCCTGATTGCGGAACGGCAGTGATAGCAGGGGAACATTTACCGGAGAAAATCAGAAAGCAGGTAGCGCTTGTAATGCAGAACCATAGCCTTTTTCCGCTGTCCATAAGGGATAATATTACCTGCGGTCATCCTGTTTCAGATGAAATTGTATGGGCAGCATGTCGAAATGCAAGCCTTGCAAACTGGATTGAGCATCTCCCAAATGGACTGGATACCAATGTGGGAGAACGGGGAAATCAGGTGTCAGGCGGGCAGGCACAGAGAATCCAGATTGCCAGAGCACTCTGCAAGGATGCGCCAGTTATATTGCTGGATGAGCCGATTTCTGCGCTGGATCAGGGTACTGGACATTCCATCCTGGATGCCCTGAGGAGATTGACAGATGGCAGGACCGTGATACATGTCACCCATCATCAGGAGACGTTGGACGACCGCTATACAATCTATCGTATGGAAGGAGGGCGGATGGTTCGTGAGTGATTTTCGGAAATTGGTCAAGAGAATGGGTGTTTGGCGTAAATACCTGTTTTTGCTGCTGTTACGATCACCATTTGATGCGCTCAGGACACTGCTGTTGGCAAATCTGATGAAATCCGTTTTTCGCTGTTTAGAAATGGATTATTCTGGTGCACTTTTGAAATTAGGTGTGGGATATGGCTTGCTATGTGCGATGCTTTTTGGCTATAATGGACTGATGTGGTCAGAATATGCAGCATTTTCTGCAAAGGTAGAAATCTGGCTTGAGAAAAAGATGTTTGACAAAATATTAAGTTTGCCGCTGAATCGGGTTGACCGTTGTTTCAGCGGTGAATGGATTACGAGGTTAAACAGTGATATACAGGCAGCACTGACAATGATGAACGGCCCGATGAATATTCCCCATCTGGCAGTCGCTGTTATAAATATACTGTTGTCCTGCCTTTTGATGCGAAAGAGCAGTTTGCTTTTCTTGGGAATCACATGGATGTTTGCGATTCCTCAATTCGTCATGAATGATAGAATTGTGCTGAAAGCGATTCCCAAATTAAAAGAAGAATCGCAAAACGCCATGGCTGAGAATACTTCTGCAATCAAGCCGTTGATTACCGACGCAGATACCATCCTGCTATATGATGCCAAAGAACTGATGATGGCAAACTGTGCCAAACATAGTAAAAGACTCATGAAAATCAATATAAAAATGCATCTGAGAAGGGCTGTCAGCGATGTGGGTATGCGTTTGTTCGGGATTGGGGGATATCTTACAATTTTGTTCATGGGAATCAGGCTGATTTCTAACGGAATGATGACTTTTTCGGATGTCGTGTATTGTTTTCAGGTACGGGGTTCTTTTCTATCGGGCATGTTTATGTTGATGACCTGCTTGAACAATCTGAAGGCAAATTCTGTTTGCATCAAAAGAATAGGAGGACTTTATGAAAGATGACCTTATGCTGATTGGAGAAATTGCAGATTTTTTTGGCATTTCCAGAAAAGCAATTCGTCTATATGAAAAGAAAGGGATTATAAAACCGGTAAAAGTAGACGCTGCCAACGGGTACCGCTATTATTCGGCAGAACAGGTGCAGCAGTTGAATGCGCTGTTGGAATTAAAAGTGTTGGGTTTTTCCCTCGACGAAATCAAAATGATTCTGGATGGGAAAACAGCCAAGGAAGCATTGCTTGAAATGCTTGAAAAGAAGCGGCGGGCATGGCAGGAAACCGCAGACAGCGCCAGATACAAAGAGGAATGTCTGGGCGGGATTATCCAAAATGTGCAGACTTCCAGCGCGGCGCAGAAAATTACCAACATGACAGAAGAAGAGCGGGCATGGCTGCTGGTGAAAATGGTATGCATTGAGGATGTCAGAGCACAGAAAACTTTGAGTGAGGCGTTGTGGTTATAACAAATTTATGATAAAATTTTAATGTAGCAAAGAAAATGCCAGACGATCAGAGGAGAATGAATATGCCAAGGTTCCTAAACAAAAACAATGAAAAATTCGCAAGATTCTCCAAAACAAAATACTTTGTAGACAAGACAGCATTTC
>VSNR01000279.1 GCA_009774345.1 Lachnospiraceae bacterium
CTATTATATCAATTGTTATACCACTTGTATCAATACAATTTCCCAAAGAAGAGAAAAACGATAAGGATTTTAAACTTATTTCAAGCCATTCATTTGTTCTCCATTCACAATTTTTATCGCTTTCCCATCTATTTACCAAAGTATTTTTATCACATGTCAAAGTAAAACTTTTTACTTCTAATTCCATATCGGAAATGCCATCAACAATTTTTTGATAAACCCATTGTTCATCCATCAACCATACCAATACAACCATTTTGCATATTGAACATTTCTTATAGTTATCAATCATATGCAGAATATTATCTATCGCCATTATTTTGGTTTCTCGATTTCCTACAAATGGGTGAATATCTAAGCACCAATCTCCATCAATAAAAGCCGTTCCTGTATATTTCTCTGCAATATATTTTCCTACCGTTGTTTTTCCCACTCCCATAGGACCATTTATAATTATCACTTTCATATGATATCTCCTACAATGTTTTTTACTAAATCATTCTTTCATTATAGAAACTCGCCAGAAAATTCCGATTCACTTCTTCACTAACCATGAATATTTTATCACATAGAAAATTAGATGTCATTCCTTTATCCGCAAATTTTACCTTTATTCCTAAAGACACAAACAGGACACTCCCGTATCTGAAAATGCCCTGTTTCGCATTCGTTTAAATTATTATGTACAATCCTCCTCGATAAGAAATTTATCCCGCTCCTCCATCACTTCTGTAGTCATCAATGCGCCCAAACTATATCCTCTGATAAACCTGTTTTGCGCGTCGCAGTTATGTTCATTTTCAATTGCTTCTAACAGCTTCTGTAAAAGCCTGTTCTGTTCCTCATTGAGATTTTCCTCCAGTTCTTTAAGGAACGTGCATACCTGTTCACAGTATTTTTGATGCTCTGGTGAGCGTTTCTCTATCACTGCATTTACAAGGAGCTGCTCATCGGAGAATGCATCTAAAATCTTTCCCACTCTGTTATCCTGTCCTTTCCTGCCCCCGCATATCGCAGTTACCCTTCCACGTTACCCAATACAAGACCATCACGCCCTGCAAAGACTTCCACAATCACCAATGCACCCAAACGAAAACCATTGATAAAACTCTGCTGGGAATCGCTTTGGATTGCTTCTGCGTAAGAATCTTCCAGTTTTTCAAGCAGCTCTTTTTCCGAGTCATTGAGTGTTTTAGAAAGTTCTTCTCCCAGTCTGCACACCCGTTTCATTGCATTTTTCAATTCTGAATTGTGTTCTATCGTTTCTGTACCCATGCGGAGGTTGCCTTCTGCTATGGCTGTCAAAATCGTCTGCATCATGAACCATTTCTCCTTTCTCGGTTTCTTGCAAGATTAGACCGCATAGTGTATACTATTTATGCGGTCTGTCGTTAGGCAGGCTCTCTCTGAAACGGCGTTCATACTTCGCGGTTAGGCGCCGTTTCTATCTTACCTTTTCAGGCTTTCATGCACCATGTCGATACCTTTTCGTACAACGTCCGAACGGGAAAGTTCCAACTCCTGCGTACACTCATTGAGCTTGTTCAGGGTTTCCTTATTTACCCGTATAAACAGTCTGTCCGTCATGGTTTCGTCAGAGGGTGGTCGTCCTGCCTTCTTTGGCACCATTATTTCACCTCTCTTTCTTGTGCGCACATTTATTATATTACTGTACGCACAAAAAGTCAATTCATTTTACATCAAAACACAATTCATTTTCCAGTATGTATACTCATCTGCAATCAATCGCGCATCTGCTTTTTAGCATCACGCATCTTTGTGAGGTTTTCCTTCTGTGCAGAAGATAATTCCCTTGGCTTTCCGACGCGTACTAATCTCTTTGGCATTTCATATGTCTTACTGATTTCAGTGTGTCTTATAAGACGGAATGTATCAGGAAACTCCTTTGCAAGTGCCTCCATTTTTCTAAGCCATGACGGATTTGCAATATGTTAAAGTATTACAGGACGGAAAATATAATCCAATGCTTTTGAGTGAAATATTAACTAACGGCAACTTTCTGCGGCTTATGCTTGATGCAGAAATCTATGTTGACGGAAATGTAACGACACAGTTCCATACCCTGAACAAAATGGTTGACGTACAGCGCATGATATTTGTCAAAAAACTCTGTCCTGACGATTACAGCCTACAGGTCGAAACACTAAAAAGAATAACCATTGAAGAAGATGCCTTTTTCGAGCATACACTTTCAGAAGATATTGTCCGCATCATGCGTGAAATACGCACACGGCATCTTGGCGATATCGAAAGTAAAGCGGACACTTCCATTGTTGATAGAATGGTTGCTACCGTTGATGAAGCGGCAGGTTTTAAAGGAACACCGTTACAGAAGTTCAAGCTGATATTCCACAAATGGTTTGGCGCAAAAGATATAAAACTGTCCGATAATGCTGATGAGCAGCTTGAAACCGCACTAAATTCCGAACTGCTGAAACCTGTCAATCCTGATAAGAAAAAGAAACGCAGATAAGCCGCATTATGGAAATGTGTATAACTGACTATGAAACTATGGAAAAACCTGTTCACAACCTATGGAAAAGCAAAGTACAGCTTTCCCACATCCTGCAAACAGGTTTTTCCACAGTCCCATATACAAGCCAGTTATACACATTTCCACAATACCTACGCTGACGGACTTCTCCTTTTTCCTATTTTTCCAATTAATAATTAAAAAATCATGCTTGACACCAATCTCTGCATACTCTATACTGTAGGAAAAGAGATGGGTTTTTTGCCAAGTAAAATCTTATGATTCGAAAGGGTTGCTCGTTTCTTTTTTTATGTCCATAATGTCATAAAGATACATTTTTCCGTCTGCATCGTGCCGTATCAGCATGGAGGCATGGAACACGTTATATCGTTCTACTTCCCCACTATCATCATAAACTGGCAATGTAAATCTTGAATTATACCGATACCAGCCATTCGCGGCATTTCTGTTATGCTTTTCGCCGGAATTTTCCCTGAAATGCTTTCCGGTTGCTATCTCCAACATCTCCGGTATTCCCTGTGATGCATTTGCTTTTGCTTTCGCATTCGCCCCTTTCAGCGAATATGTATATCGCGAACCAGTATATTCGTCCGGTAGCTCTTTTCCAATGTATACAATATCGTTTGTATCGGCGATTTCATAAAATTCACCGACATATATTTCAAGATAATTCTTTACATCGTCCCAGTTTACAGACCTTTTTCCTTTGAATATAATATCATTTATTAGTACAATTTTATTTCCCTTTAAGTCTGTAATTATGTTTACATTTCTATCCAAAACAGTTTCCTCCGTCAAATTGTCTATTTTTATCGTCTTTTGTCAGTCTTTACCGATTATAGCAGAAATGAGCTGACCTATCAATAAAAAGACATTTGTTTATTGCTTATAATAGGTTTGCCGTTCAAAAAAATCTTTTATTGTATCTGTTTTTTGTAAAACTTCTGTAATGCCCTGCCGACCATGCTGTTACTGAAATGCGGAATGCCTTGATTTTACTGGGTTTGTTGATGTATCGCTCCGCATGGTCTTCTTCCGCCGGGCGCCAAGGCACGTCGAGATGATGTAACGCTATCAGCCTGTCCTGCACATTGGTTCCTGCGCCCATTTTCTGCGTCGAACCCAATAAAAAACGAACCTGCCCGCTCCTTACTTTGCCGAACAGCTCCGCTTTCCTTTGTTCTGTATTTGCGTCGTGTATAAAAGCTATTTCCTCTGGTGGAACACCCTTATCAATCAGTTTGCTGCGAATGTCCTCATAAACATTGAATGTACCGTCCCCTTTCGGTATTGATAATAGTGATAGGTAAGAGTTTGATATTATCTCTCCCTTTTCCCCCACTCTAAACCGTGCATGAACCTTTCAGCTCAC
>VSNR01000028.1 GCA_009774345.1 Lachnospiraceae bacterium
CTATACAACTATCCATATTTTATGATATTATGTATGTATCCTATTACAATATCCTACCATGATAACCCATCGTTCTTCATGGCAGTTTGCAAAAACTCTTTTACTTCAAGGAGGTTCTATATGTATAAACTATCAACACAGTCACTAAAACCCGGTATGGTCCTGTATGATGATCTCTACACACCTGCCAACACAATCCTTTTCAAGGCAAATACTTCTTTGACTCAGGAAAATATCCAGTCACTCTACGAGTACAACTTTGATGAGATTGCACTCAGTGAACCAGAAGAAATCAATCTGACACACTACAAATACCTGCACCTGAATCCGCATTTCCAGCGATTTAATGAAATATATGCAAACGCAATCGCCCAGTTTCACAAGATTATGCGAACGCTGGATACAGGTCTGGAGCTCAATATTGCTAAGCTCCTATCCCTTAGAGACGACATTTTGTCCGCTACCATAAATGAAGAACAACTGCTCGATTACCTGTATAACATGATGCCAAATGAGAATGAGATTACATACAACCACTGTTTTAACTGTGGTCTCTTGTGCTATGTCTTTGGCAAATGGACAGGCATGAAAGGTGAAGATCTGGACAACCTAACCGTCAGCGGCTTCATCTTTGATATCGGCAAGACCAAACTTTCGGAAGAGCTATTGTGGAAACCTGACAAACTTACCCCGGAAGAGTATATCCAGATGCAGCATCATATCCATCTGGGATATGAGCTGATTAAATCGAGAAAAATGCCACCGCATGTAATCAGTGTCATGATTATGCACCATGAGCGATGTGATGGAAGCGGTTATCCCGCCCGACTCAAAGAAAACCGTATAGATCCCTTTGCTCTGATTGCAGCGATCGCCGATACATATGAGGCGATGACACATCCCAGGGCACAGCGATTAGCTCTGACCCCTTTTCAGGCGATTCGCGTCTTTGAAGAACAGGGATTTGCCTTATATGGTCCCAATATCACTCCCATCCTCACACGCATTGCCAAAATGTATATAGACCGCCGTGTCTGTGTAACTGGAAACCTGGACGGACGCATCACAGAAATCCATGAGGATGCACTCTCACGCCCCACTTTATATATCAACAATGTTTTCTACGATCTAAGAACCAAACAAGGCGCAGAAATAACCCGTATGGTCTAACATACGGGTTATCCACGAAATGTTTCAATGTTATTTTTCTCCAAAAATCCCGGATATCCTGTCTTGCAGTTCCTCTGCGGAAAGTCCATCCGCATTTTCAAGAAGCGTCCTGAGAGACGCCTTCGCCTCATCCAGTTTCTCTCCATCCATACTGTAATCACGGATATATGCTTTGATGGATGCCTCGATGGCAGCCTGCCCATCACGGTCTATTCCAAGAGACTTTTCCAAGTCATCACTCTCAAAAAACTCGCTGACTTCATGCACAAACGCTTTTTTTATTTCCTCTGCCGCCTGCACCTTGATCTCATCGACAACATTGTTCACATGTTTCTCTGTTTCCTGGCTGGCAAGACTGCCCTGCCATCCGCCTATTCCACCTGCCATCAGCACGCCGGCAGCCACTGCGGTCATGATTGACTTCTTCACGTTTCATCTCCTTCTGATGTCCGTTCTGCCTGTACCGCCTGTGCAGCATTAACCACATCCAGCGCTTCCTGCTTGATAATATTTTCCTTTTTCTTCTTCTTGCTCGTGGTCACTGGCTTATCAGACCACGCCATCGCCCGAATCCCAGGCGTCGTCGTCCGAATCCTGAGATAGCTCTTGCCGTCCTCCACAAATCGGATAATCGAAATATTTCGCCACTCATAAAATTCAAATGGGGCAAACTCTATCTTGATTTCTTTGAGCAAACCCTTTGCCTCAAAATTCACCAGCTTGTTATCTACCCTGACAGGCATGGTATATATATATTTATTGTCCGTCGTCTGAATGATCGTCGTCTCAAAAAGCGCCGACTTGCCTTCTTTGCTGACCCTGATTGCCGCCATCGCCGGTACTGGAATATCTTCTACATTCATATGCCGCCCTGCTCCTTTCATCTTATATACTATAGTATAGTCTGTATTTTTACCTGTTGTCAAGCCGATTATCCTTTTATAATCACGACAAATTATATTTGCCGTGATTATCGCGCCAGCCGCAGCCGCGAAGCGGCATATTTCCTTATGCGGCTGTGTGCATCACTTTATACTGAACGGTCAGTTTTTTCGACCGTCAGTATAATATTTGTGTGAATTGTGTGAATTCGCATGAAACTCTTTATTTTTTCAAGGTTTTGTGATAGATTAGTATGAGGTTTGAACTAACAGATACATTTATGGAAAGGATAGGATATCAAAATGGCTAAGGACAATACAAAAACAAATACAAAGGAAACAGCCAACATTAGTAAGAGCAAAGCAAAGCGCGAGGAGCGCAAAAAGGAAGTTGCGAAAGAACGGCGGCAAAAACGCACTGCGAAAATCATCAGCATCGCAGTCGCCGCCGCACTGGTCGCTGTCATAGCACTTGCTGCCGGCAAAAGTATTTATCTGTCTGCACTGCGCACCACCTCTAATACCGACCTCGGCGCCGGACTCACTGCTGATGGCAAAATAGAGGGCTTTGATGCCGCCAAATCGCTCACGCTGGTCGATTACGCCAACATCTCTGTACCCGCAGACGAAGTTGCCGCAACGGATGAAGAGGTCGAGGAGGACATCCAGTCTACACTTGAATCCCACAAGGAGGCAAGTACAGATACTACCCTTGAGATCAAGGACGGCGACGAAGTAAACATCGACTATGTGGGCACGATCAACGGTGTAGAGTTTGAGGGCGGAAACAGCAATGGTGAAGGCTATGATCTCACCATCGGCTCAGGTTCTTTTGTGGATGACTTCGAACAGCAGTTAATTGGTCACAAACCAGGTGAAAATGTAACTGTACAGGTGACCTTCCCAGAAGACTATGACGGTGAGGAAGTTGCCGGCAAAGACGCAGACTTTGCGGTTACCATCAACAGTATCAGTGTGATGCCAGAACTCACAGATACATTTGTCGCTGAGAATATTACAGAAGAGGGGGTTTCTACCGCAGAAGAATACCGCGCTTTTGTAAAAAATAAATTTTATGAACAGCACCTAGAGGAATATCTCACAAACTATATTGTAGAGAATACGACTGTTAAGTCCTATCCTTCATCTTACTTGAAACAGATCCGCGCTACGACAAAATTTAATGATGAGTCCATGCTTCAGTATTTCTCTTCCTATGGGATGACAAATCTATGGGATTTAAGAGATGATGAGATTGATGATGAGCTTTCTTATGAGCAAGAGCTTAGGACCCGCGCAAAGGACACCGCCAAGAGTCTTATGGTATATCAGGCAATCTTTGAGGATGCTGGTCTCACCCTCGACATGGACGCAGTCTATGCAGAAATGACAGAAGAAAATGGTGCGGACTATGTGGCTAACATGAAGGAAAGCTACGGCGAAGCCTATATTGCTCAAGGACAAATCAGAGAGGCCGTCACCGATTATCTGATGAAGCTTTATAAATAAAATATCCCCCTATCGAGTAGAGAAATGCCGCTAAAGCACCCCTGTGCTGCTTTAGCGGCATACTTGTATTACGAAATTACCAATCCAGCTCGAATGACGCAAATACATCTTTGGGAGCAAAGTGTTCTTCCTTATAGCGAAGTAGATAGGCCCGGATTTCTGCACTGCCATCCCGCAGATCTTCCAGCAGACTGTCAAAATTCTGCTCTGTGATACCACCTGACGCTGCAAAGACCTGATAATATAACAGTTCCTGTGGATGCTCCTCTATGATCAACTCCCACGCCTCCGGTGTCTGCGTTCCCTTGGTATGCCTGCGCAGATATTCCTGCAATCTGCTGTTCATATCCTCTGATAGTTTATAGGGATGAAGCAGCCTGAAATACACGACCCGCAGCTTCATCTTGCGTTTTTCCACCGGATAAGATTGAATATCGTAGTCCTTTCCCTCGTAATCCTCCTCACCACATGTCCACAATTCCTCAAAACCGTCGAGATCATCCAGTTCAATCAAATCCAACAATTTTTCATCCCATCGCCTGACCCACTCATCCATGCCCACTTCCAGTGGATCAAACAGAACATAATCATGAAGAACAGTAACTGCAAGTGCAAGCATACGCCCCAGCCCGCAATCACTATAGCCGTCGCTCCCGCAAAGCACAATCTCACGCAGCCGTTTACAGCCCAGAAAAAGCTCCTTTCCCTTCGTAAGCGCACGATGCGGTATTGTGATCATTCTGAGCTGTTCTGCATGGGCAAATGCCCAGTCACCAATCTCCTCAACCGTATCAGGAAGCGTGATTCCTTTGATCGTCTTACAGCTTAGAAACGCTTTCCTCTCAATCGCTGTCACAGGTTTTTGGTCGATCATAGATGGTATGAGCACCTGTTCCCCCGCACCGCAGTAACGCTTGACTGCATAGCCCTTCTTGTACAAAACGACTGTTATCTGACCGCCGCCGCTGCCCATGTTTTCTATAATTTTCTCATTTTCCATCACACTCTCCCCATTATAGTTCCAACGCCTCGATCTCTTTCATAATATCATCCTGCCGCTCGTGCAGCATCAAATCCTCATTGTGTCTGTGATAATCCTCACTTCCGTACAATCCAATAAAGCGTGCACTGTAAGCATTGACTGTAAGCTCTGTCACGAGCACCAGCACTTCATTGCCATCCATGAACGCCTTCTCACAAAACGCAAACAGATGATGCAGCCTCGTCTGAATCCTGCTGTTCTCACACCTCATCTTAGCCACTTCTGCGTCAAAATCTGATTTGAGCAATGCAAACGCAGCTGCATCATCTGCGGCATCCAGCCTGAGCTTCTTTGATTCCGTCTCGAGAAATCGAATAACTGCCCTGTGGCGGCGTTTATCCTCGCCGGAGAGTGTCCCCGCATTCATCATAGCTTCTATCACTTTCTCACGATTTGCTATCTGTGTCTCCACCTGTGCCTGCAAAGTTCCTTCCTTCTCATGCAGCGCTCTGACCGCCTTGAGTACCTTCATCAGATCTGCCAGATAATCGGACTTCTCAAGATTTTCCTTCATCTCACTCTCAAGCTTGTCTAGCAGCATACCAAGCAGTGACAGCCGCTCATCAAACTTGGCAATCCGCGCACGCTCTACAACCTGAGCAGAATTTGTGCCTGCAAGTATCTCCTCCACCTTATAATCGCGCTTATACTTATTATAGAGCTCATAATATGCTGTAAATTCCTTGACAATCTTCTCATTGTGAAGATATTGCGCGACAAGTGTCTCGTCCACAGTGAACCCCTCCTCCTCACACAGAAGCATCATTGCCGACAAGTCCTCCCACCCTCTCGCTGTCACATAAGATTTCCCCCCTACGGTAGTCTCCACGCGGTAAAAGTCATTCTTCTTCATATCCAGATAAGTAGTCACAGCACTGTGAATGCCCTGTTTGAGTGCATATTCCTTCCATGTCGCATAGTCGGCTTCCACCTCGACCAGCTTCATTCTGTCCATCGTTACCACGTCAAATTCCCGAACAGACTTATTGTACTCCGGCGGATTTCCAGCAGTGACAATAACCCATCCATCTGGAACACTGTGCCGCCCAAAGACCTTATACTGTAAAAATTGCAGCATAGAAGGCGCAAGTGTCTCAGACACACAGTTAATCTCATCGAGAAACAAAATGCCCTCCTCAATCCCAGACTGTTCCATTACCTCATAGATGGACGCAATAATCTCACTCATCGTATACTCTGAAATGTCAAATTCCAGCCCCTTATAGCTTTTGTGTGTAATAAACGGCAGTCCCAGCGCCGACTGTCTTGTGTGGTGGGTCATGGAATAGCTTACCAGCGCAATGCCAAGCTCCTGCGCGATCTGCTCCATGATCGCTGTCTTGCCAATACCTGGAGAACCAAGCAGAAAAACAGGCCGCTGGCGCACTACTGGAATGCGGTATTCCCCATACTCATCCTTTTTGAGATACAATGTAACAGAATTTTTGATATGCTCTTTTGCCTGCTTGATATTCATGCAAACTCTCCCCCATTCTCCTCTAAATCTTCTGCCGGAAGCACCAGTTTAATTGCCCACGGCGGAATGGGCGGCTTCTCATAATCATCCTCCAGAAACACAAATGCAGTATCATAATTGTGGGACGGTTTGTGCTCTGGAAAAACCCCATAACCGTCCGTAAAATAAATAAGTCCTTTTAAGTTCTCAAACACTCCGCACTCAATCGCCTTATCCACATATGCGAAAACAGGTCTGAAATCCGTAGAACCAAATCCTTCCAGTTGTCCCTCCCGCATAAATGTCTCAAAATCCTCATCATTTGTGATTTTTGTATCCCGGCGCACCTCTGAGTCACATTGTATGATATGGATATTCACTTTGCGGAAAAAATTTTCACTGCTCTTTAGAATATTGTATGTTTTATTCAAAAATGCCTGAACCACCGCACCGCGGCAGGAGCCAGATGTATCAATCGCAACAACAAACTCCTTGATCTTATTGACATCTTTGTACTCAAGCGGCTCCACCAGCGGAAGATTCCCATACAGAGATAATCCATGGGTATAGTACACATAGTCAAACTCATCATCATTGATTCGTATATCTTCACCAGAGACGCTAAACTTCCTTAGAAAGCTTCCATAATCATAATGGTCCTGCGTCGCCTCCTCGAGATTCTGCAAGATGCTCTTATCATCCGATTTATCCTCCGAGAAAGACTTTAATTCCGCTTTGATGCGTTCGCTGATCTTTTTCCACTGTGCCGCTGTAACCTCCAGTGTCTCAGATGGCCCCCAGCGCTCATGCACATCTCTTTGAAACAGGAGGCCAAGCTCCAGAAGTTCACTCACACCAAGCCGGTCAGACTTTAAACTCCTGTAAATCCGATCCGCTGTCAGCGTCCCCACACGCGTTTTCCATTGCGCCAGGGTTTCTCTGCGCTGTCGATCACCCGTCGTCTCCAAACCGGGCAGATTCAGATTGAGCGCCGCATTTTCCACCGCCATATCCACTGATACATCCCACAATTCCTGTTCAACCCTGTCATATTTGTAGGAATGATTAAAGATACAGTGAAGCAGAATATGCAGATACATCCTTGTCACATTGGCTGGATTCTTCTTGTACAGACGCACCACCTCTGTCGGATCGTAATAGATGACTGCGCCCTGCGGCGCATTGACATCACAGCATACTTGACCGCTCTGCTGCCGAGACTGAAATCTGAGACTTGAGAGCGCAACATCCAGAAAGCGCAGATTGATAAGAAGTCTGTCTCTTGACAGGCTCCAGATTTTTGATGCCAGTTCGCTTACTACAGCTTCTCTGGTTTCACTCTCTTTCATCGCAAAACACCTCCCATTCGCAGAATTTCCATCTTTCACAGACTTCTGTCAAAAACTGTATATTTCCCCGCTGCACGCTTCCTCCATGATCGCCTGAACATCCGCTCCATCCAGATCCAATCCTTGCGCACTGACAAAATGTGCGTTATGCACACCATAGAGCCTGCATAATGCATTGGCATACTCAAACCCAAAATTGCAGTCTCCGATATAACCTCCGCTCGTTGTGACATAGTACATATCCTCAGCAGCACACAGCCCAACGGGCGTGCCATCCTCAGCATATGTAAAAGTAATGCCATCCACGCTTGCCACCTCAAAAAATATCTTGAGAGAAGACGGAAAAGACATATCCCAGTAAGGTGCTGCAATCACCAGCATATCTGCCTGGGCAACAGCATTTGCATAGTCAAACATCGTATCTTCAAGCTGCCCTGCCGCCAGCAGTTCATTGCGCCTAAGCAGACGCTCATAGTTCAACGGAAGCAGATTTTCTGTAGACAGCCGGATTTCCTCTATATGAAATGCCATGTCATGATGGTTTGCCTCTCTGATACATTCAAGCAGGTGCTCAGCAAGCGCCAGTGTCCTTGAATCCCTGCCTCTCACACACGCGTTGATAAATAGTAATGTGGGCATTTTCATTTCTCCTTGTGATCTAATAAACTTTGCGGTACTTCCTCCGCCATCCGCTTATACGCCGCCGCAGACGGGTGCAAATGATCGCCGCTGTCATATCCCTGTGCAAATGCACGCGGATCAAGACTGTCGCAGACTGCCCTGTCAAAGTCGATACAGCCCTTGATCTCTGACGTGCTGCGAATCCATTCGTTGACAGCACAGCGAAGTTCATCCCGAAACGGCTCATAGGTACGCCATCCATAGATCGGAAGCAGCGTTCCCATATACACATCCAGCCCGTATTCCTCTGCCTGTATAATATACTGCCTAAGCCCCTGTATCAACTCTTCTGCTGTTGGCAGATCACTCCACGGACGAAATGGATTCACGTCTACGCCGACAGGATGAATGATGTCATTGATGCCGTGTTGTATGATCACTGTGTCTGCGCCACTGACCTTTGCCTCCCTAGGAAAGCGGACAGCCCCCTTCAGTCCATAGGAGTCATATGTGATATTTTCATATTGGCGCAGTATCCTTGTGCCGCTCGCTGCACGCCTCACAATAGCAGTATGCTCGATTTTGTCCCGAAATAACCGCAGCGTGAGCTCATCCGGCCACGCCTGCGAAGTGATACTGTCGCCATAACAGACAACCGCCCTGTTTTCACGCGCAGTATAAATCTCTACATTGCTCAAAAAATAAAACCAGTTCGTATTTCTCGTCAGATCCAGCGGAAGTCTGCCGCACTGTGCATAATTTCCTACCGAATAATACCCTTTTGACAAAGGTCCCGTGATCAGTACCGCGGAGCGCATCTGCGTAAACTCCCCCAGATACAAACTGATACTGATATCCTGTCCACGCTGCACACACATACAGATCTCATCACTCACCACAGCTTCTCCCGCTGGTATGGTAACCTGTGTACTGCCATTGTCAAATGTGACTGCGGTGCTGGATTCTTCCACAATCTCCCGCTCGGAATCTGCACTCTGAGCCACATATACTTGGCTGATTGTCACAGGCTCTGTGCCGCAGAAATTATCCAGTGTTATTTTGATTCTCTCCCCGTCAAACATCGGACGGATGGGGTAACGCAGCGTCAAATCCTTCGCGTAATTCTCGGGTTTCCTGTCTGCGATCGATATTGCATTTCCCCATGTTGTCACATATTTTCTCAAACTCTGTTTCATGCTTATTTTCCTTAGTTTTTTATTTATCCAGATATTTATATCCAGATATTTCTAAATAATTACGTCCGCATCTATTATAGCATGAAACATCGCTCACTTCAATTATATCCTCACGCCGGATAAAATCTTAAAATCTGCCATGGTTACTGTCCATACAGGACTTAGCATTTCCTGCGCCTGACTGCCCGCAGCGCCGTAAACAGAGCGATAACTGCCGCCATACCCATGACCAAAATCACTGCACGTCCGACAGGTGTCTTGGACGGCTTGTTTACCAACTGCACCAGTTTGTCTGTAGTGACCAGAAATCCAGATGCGGCTGTCTGCTCTCCCGAGAGAGTCTGCCTCTCATTTCCTGCGGCATCCTTCACTCTGTAACAGAGCGATACCTCGCCGTCATACTGCGGAATCATAATCTTCATCATGCCATCCTCATCAGCAAGCACCATATAATCCCAGCACTCCAGTACTTCTCTATTCTTATTAACCAGCATAAATTCCGCTTCCGCAAGACGGAAATTATCTGTGACGACAACCTGTACTTCCTGCGACTCGACATCATATATCCCGCCGGACTCCACACCATCTATGATCACTTTGGGTGCTGTATTGTCCACGATAAATGATATTTCATTGCCTCGAATATTTGTCGCATTGTTGACTTCATTGCCAGCCCGATCCTTAGAATACAAGCTCAGACGATAGGCACCCTCCTCCTGAAAATTCTCTTTGTCAATCTTGTATACATAAGTGTATCCTGTATGCTCTGATCCACTGATCTCTTTGCTGTACGCAGCCTGATACCCCAATTCACCGTTTCTTGATATATATAAATCAAACTCTTCCACAGTATCAACATTCATCTCGACAATCTGGATCTCATCTAGTTGATTTACCGTCTGATACTGATTTTCCATAAGGTGTGCAAGTTGTCTCATATCGTAAACGGAACCATTTCTGTTAAGTGAAAACCGATAGGAAAGCTCTGACGTGTTGCCCGCCTGATCACAGGCAGTAACCGTAAGATAATAGATATTATCCTCCTTGTCAGTCATATCGGGCAGTGTGAAACGATAACCGACACCGCTGCCATCCTCCACAGGTGTTGTCTCTATGACTGTATCCACTGACTCACCCATACCTGATAAGACATCAATCCTCACGCCTGCTGCATCCATATTTAAATCCAGCACTGTCACTACAGGCAAAATTGTCCCCTTGTTGGCAGAACCATCCACAATGCCCTCGATTGCAATCAATGGCACTGTTTTGTCGATCGTAAAGCTTCTCTTTACACTTTCAGAAGAATTTCCTGCCAAATCCGTGTACCTGCAATCAATATCATGTGCACTCTCCCCGTCAAACGTTATCCGCATCGTGTGGACATCACCATCATGACTCCATCTGCCTACATCTGCCTTAGGTACCATATTCAACACAAAATCCTCCTCGCGAAAATTGTGTTCTGTCACTGTGATGAGCGCCGTCACCTCTGTATTAAAAAACTGCTGCTCTGTCTGCACCTTTTTCTGCTCTGTCTCCAATTCCATCTGCAAGACTGGCGCTGTGCAGTCAATTGTAAACGTCTCTGTCTCGATCTTGTTTGACACATTGCCTGCCAAGTCTGTACAGACAGCCTCAATCGAATAACTACCATCCTCTGTGAAAGCAATCTCGGCATAGTGCTCTATCCCGTCGTCTGTCCAGTCAGACAGCATAAACTGCGCTGGCCTCCCATTTTTTCGAACCGTGATATCGACTGCTTTCTGGTCAAAATTACGCTCTATTACACGGATTTGCGCCGTTCTTTTCCGCCGATAAAAATGGTCGTTTTCAACCTCATGGTTATCAAACTGTATAGAAATTTCCGGTTTTGTAATATCTATTTTTAATACCTGTATCGATGTCTTGGCATTTCCTGCCCTGTCAACTGCCGTGACCTCAATATAGGCATCATTGCTCTCATTCTCCTGTGCTTTCACAACCTGTACCGTCTGAAATTCAGCTGCCTGTGCAAGCTCCTCGTCTGTGGGCTGTTCCTTTGTAAATGCAAACAGTACATTGTCTGTCATTGTATCCTCACCGTCTCTTCCAATCGAGTCTGTCACAGACATCAGGGATGCACAATTTCCATCCTCCGGCAAATCCTTTACATGGATTTGAACCTCCACATCCTCATGAAAGAATCCATTTTCATTTGCCCCCTCCGGTTCCATGATCAGGGACATATTCTCTGCACCGATTGGCGCTGTATGATCCACCACAACGCCCATTGTCCAGCCCTCGGACACATTGCCAGCCTGATCTTGCGCCCTCACATACAAAAAGCACTTCGTGTCAGGGATGATCTCAATGGCATCCTCCCCATCAAAACCTGTGTTCTCAGTCTCCCTCCATGCTCCCGGCTTCTCAGCCCGTTGAATCAGCAAGGAACCTTTGCCGCTGATGCCATACTGTGCGCTAGCACTTGCTAACACTGTATTTTGATAAAATTTCTCATACACAATCGTTGATTCCTGTCCGACTGGAAAGAGACTGTCCTCTATCATCACCATCAAATCTGTCGGTTCGTGCGTATCAATCTTATACCTTTGTCTCTCTCTTCGGGACTCATTTCCTGCGCTGTCCGTAGTCCAGTACTCCAACGTATAGATTCCATCCTGCGCCTCACGCGAGTCCGCGTGATATCCAAAACCAACAGAAAAATCTTCCAGCGGATCTATTGTCAGTGCAAAATCCTTCGAGCCATCTATCACGCCTATCATCACACTCTTTTCAACACTGGCTGGCGCTGTAGAAAATGCATTGTCCTCTGCCGTAAGTCTGTAATGCATCGTAATCGGCGCGTCATACTCTCCAGAGTCAGATCCCGAGTCATATTCAGGATATTCAAACTGTATATATGGGACACCGGATTCCTTGTTGTACCACTCATTGATGCGCTTCGTGTCATCGGCCCTGCTGATCTTCATTGGTTTTAAATCCGCTGCCTGATGCTGTACCAGAATCCGCTCCCGCACAATATCCTCTGTCATAATTCCTGATTTTGAAATTACTCGAAAACTGTAATATCCATTTCTGTCATCCGTCACTTCGAGTTCTGCCTCCGGCTTGTCCTGCCATGACAGCACTGTCCACTCATCTTGTGTGCCTTCGCTATTTGATATCTGACCAATCTTGTCATATTTGTATTCAAGCTGTCCGATACCAGCATAAGGGCAGCTTGCAGGGTCTGCTGTGATGGTAAACAGTACATTTTTATTCGTCCAGTTGTCATGGTCTCCGCAATATGGCTTTCCGTCCGCTGTGGCTGTCAGCTTCATCACAGGCGCTGCCTTATCCACCACTACTTTGATATACGCACCCTGCTCATTGACAAACCCCTCTGATGCACTCACATTGCCAAGCCGATCATACGCCCGAACCGCGATGGCATCATAACAGCCATCTGGCAGCCTGATTTGAAAATCACTGGCTGCTACGCCTTCCTTTACGCCCTCGACTGCTGTCCATTTGGCATTTCCTCCCGCTGTGGCATCTGTGGTATACTCCATCCTGTCCAAACCACAACCAGCATCCTCAAACGTGCCTTTCAGCACAAAATCCTCTGCAAAATACTGCACTGTATCGGTCTTTGTCGGTTCATAACAATGACTTTCTGAATACAAAGAGGTCAGTACAGGCGCATCCTTGTCAATACCGACTGTATAGCTTCTGGTTCCGTCCGCCACCTCTTTTGTACTTGCATTTTTTCCCGGATTTTCCGCCCAAAATGTATACGGATTCCTTACATTTTTCTCATTGCTTTCTCCACCCGATACCTTCGTTTCGATCGCTGTGAAGTATTTCTTTCCTGTATCGCTGAGTCTGATCTCTACCGATCCATCCACCCAGTTGTCATGCGCCTGTAAATAACGCCTCCACTCGCTGTACGTATAGTCCCCCTGATGGCTGCCCCCTGATACTTTGATATAGAAATCACTATCGTACAACGGACTGTTGTGTACTTTGATCGTCCCATATCCAGGATACACGGTTACGCCGCAGGAACCCAGCGGTTCGACAGAGTATGCTGTCTCTCCTACCCCGACAATATCAAGCGTCACCGCATCCTTAAAGCACGTCTTGGCACTGTCATAAACACACGTCTTTTCCATATAATGCGGAGAGACAATCCCGGCGTTTTCCATCTTTAGATAATAGTGTATGCCGGACAGCGCTGATGCTGGCAGTTCTTTTCCGCCGCCCATATTCATATGCCCTGTCGGCGGAAAGATACGTGTGCTCTCCTCAACTGTCACGCAGAGTTCAGGGGACACGCTGCCATCTATGTACGTCCTGTAATCCAGGTCGCCTTCATCGGTCACAGATGGCATGATTCCTGCTGTCTTATCCATTTCAAGTGTAAATTCTTCTGTCGTCCCTTCTGTTAATTCTTCTATTACTTCCTCGTCCTTTTGATCCGCTTGCTCCTCAATCAGCTCCATCTGTGCTTCCAGTTCGAAAAAGCCTGCTTCCGGCATTTCTGCTGTCTGTGCTGTGCATGCGGTCTCTCCCTCTGCCGCGTCTGGCTGTGTTGTGCCATCTGCCTCTGCGGATGTCTCATCTTCCACCTCCTGCGTGATCTCCTGCGTCTGGCTGTCCTCTGTTGTCTGTTCTAAAACATTGTCTGAACCCTGGCTTTGCTCCGGCTTCTGTTCCAAACTCTTCTCCGTACTTTGAGTTTCAGATTCCTGACTTTGCTCCGGCTTCTGCTCTTCTGTGCGATTTACAGTGGATTCCTCCTGTTTTGCTTCTTCATCTGAATCTTCGTCTGAATCTTCCTCCTCTACAACATATGCCCGCATTTCAAAGGCAGCAGGCTTATGTTTGGTCCGCATCTGCCCCATTGCCTCTGCTGTCTCCATGCACGCCGGCGTGTTCAGCGTAATGCTAAGCACAAGTATTGCTATCAACCATTGTTTTAATTTTCTCATTTCTCCTCGGTTCCTCTCTCTTGTGTATTTATCCTATCGCGCTTCAAGGTGCGCCTTACCAGTTTATACGAACAGAGCAGATTACACAATAGTACTAAAGTACCGTTTTTTCCCGAAAAGAGATCTGCATCAAAAAAACCTCCCCAGATTTTCCTGTCTGAAGAGGTTTTTTTCATCTGATCTTATTTTATACAAGCGCTGCCGTCTGTCTCGCGATGGCAAGCTCCTCATTGGTCGGTACGCACAGCAGTGCAACCTTGCTGTCCGAGGTCGAGATCACGCGCTCCTCGCCGCGGACATTGTTCTTCTCCGGGTCAATCTGCGCCCCGAGATACCCTAAGTACTTTGCAATCTCTGCGCGCCCCGCGATGTTGTTCTCGCCCACGCCCGCAGTGAATGCGACCGCATCCACACCGTTCATCGCCGCCGCATACGCGCCGATGTACTTCGCCACACTGTAGTAAAACGCATCCAGCGCCGTCTGTGCAAGGCTGTTTCCCTGAGCCGCCGCTGCCTCGATATCCCTGAAATCAGAGGACACCCGCGACATGCCGAGCACACCGGACTTTTTATTCAGCACATTGTTCATCTGCGCCGGCGTCAGGTTCTCCTTCTGGCAGATAAAATCACAGATTGCAGGGTCAATGCTGCCTGAGCGCGTACCCATGATAATGCCCTCAAGCGGGGTGAGCCCCATCGAGGTATCCACACATTTCCCGTGGTCTACTGCCGACACAGAACCGCCGTTGCCCAGATGACACACAATGATTTTCAGTGCATCCCTTGACTTGCCAAGAAGCTGTGCTGCCCTCGCTGACACATAGTCATGGCTTGTCCCATGAAATCCATAACGGCGCACCTTGTACTTCTCATAATACTCGTAGGGCAGTCCGTACAGGTATGCTTTTTCTGGCATTGTCTGGTGAAATGCCGTGTCAAATACCGCCACCATCGGCACCTTGGGCATGATTTCCTGGCAGGAGCGAATGCCGATCAGATTCGCCGGATTGTGGAGCGGCGCAAGGTCGCTGCACTCCTCGATCGCAGCCATGACCTCCTCATTGATGATGACGGAGGACGCAAATTTTTCCCCGCCATGCACAACGCGGTGTCCGACTGCATTGATCTCATCGAGCGACTGGACTACACCGTGCCCCGCATCGGTGAGCGCATCAATCACAAGTTTTACAGCCACTGTGTGATTTGGCATCGGCGTCTCGACCGTTACCTTGTCTTTTCCTGCGGGCGTGTGTGTGAGCAGACTCCCATCAATGCCAATGCGCTCGCACAGTCCCTTTGCGAGTACTGCCTCCGTGTCACTGTTGATCAGCTGGTATTTGAGCGAGGAGCTCCCACAGTTGATGACTAAAATATTCATAGTACTTCCCTCCTGAAAATTTTATTTCCTTATAATATTATTCCATCTATCAATAAGCCCTGCCCCAGTAAACCATCTTCTTTGCAGGCCTTCCGCAGCACACGCAGGTATCGCTGAGCTGCTCCTGCTCAAACGGCATACAGCGGCTGGTCGCTGCCAGCTCCTCTTTCACCTTATCCTCGCACGCGCTGTCTCCGCACCACATCGCCTTGACAAATCCCGGCTTGTTGTTGATGGTGTCGCAGAACGCCTCCCATGTCACTGCGCTGTAAATATGCGTCTCAAGATGTTTCTTTGCCGTCTCGTACATCTCAGTCTGAATGGTATCAAGAAGCGCTGCGGCCTTCGTCTCAGCTTCACCCAGACACACGTCTGTTTTTTCTCTCGTATCACGGCGCACAAAGACACACTTGTTGTTCTCGATATCCTTGGGGCCAATCTCGATGCGAAACGGCACGCCGCGCATCTCGCACTCGCTGAATTTCCAGCCCGGGCTCTTGTCCGAATCGTCCACCTTCACGCGCATGCCCTTTTGAACCAGACGATCTCTCAGTGCGTATGCCGCATCAAGCACCCCCTCCTTCTTCTGCTGGATTGGTACGATCATGATCTGTACCGGCGCCACCTTGGGCGGAAGTTTCAGGCCGGAATCATCTCCGTGTACCATGATCACCGCGCCGATGAGACGCGTCGTGAGCCCCCATGAGGTC
The DNA here is from genome assembly GCA_009774345.1 of Lachnospiraceae bacterium. Lineage (GTDB taxonomy): Bacteria > Bacillota > Clostridia > Lachnospirales > Lachnospiraceae > COE1. The sequence continues at coordinate 16,289 of VSNR01000028.1, forward strand.
TGATGGCAGTATTTCAGTGTGTTGTCTTTATCTGTAAACTGAATGCCAAACGCTTTGGCGAACCCGTCTCCGAAATTATGGCTGGTGCCGGATTGCAGTGCCTTGCCGTCATGCATCAGCGCTTCGATCGTATAGGTCGCCTCCGCCCCTGCAAATTTCTCCTTGTCTGTCTTTTGTCCCTTCACGACAGGGATTGCAAGCACGTCGCGCAGAAAATCAGCATACACATTCAGCATCTGGATGGTTCTCTCCTGTGCCTCCTCAGCAGTCGCATGGGCTGTATGCCCCTCCTGCCACAAAAATTCCCTGCTCCGAAGGAACGGGCGCGTCGTCTTCTCCCAGCGGACCACCGAACACCACTGGTTATATACCTTGGGCAAATCCCTGTAGGACTGGATTTCATTTTTGTAAAAATCACAGAACAGCGTCTCCGAGGTAGGACGCACGCAGAGCCGCTCCTGCAAAGGTTCAAGCCCGCCGTGTGTCACCCACGCAACCTCCGGCGCAAAGCCCTCCACATGGTCTTTCTCCTTCTCAAGCAGACTCTCCGGTATGAACATTGGCATGTATACATTCTCCACCCCGGTCTTTTTAAATGCCGCGTCAAGCTGCTGTTGAATCTGCTCCCAGATGGCATAGCCTGCGGGTTTGATAATCATACAGCCCTTCACGCTCGAGTAGTCGCACAGCTCCGCCTTCTTCACGACATCTGTGTACCACTGCGCGAAATCCTCCTCCATCGAGGTGATCGCCTCCACTAATTTCTTATTTTCATTCGCCATTTTCCACTCTTCCTTTCCAGTCAGCCTTAGCTGACATATTTCAGCTGGGTGCCCGTGTGCATAAAAAGATGGCAATGACACACACTGTCCCTGCATGTGGCATTACCACCCATTTCAATACCTGATTACAAATCTACAGCTCGTCCACAATCGCCGCCGATGATACAAATGTACCGACAACAGAGAGCACCACCGCAAGAATGATAATCAGCATACCACCCATCAGAAGAATCATCGCTCCTCCGCCATTCTCTGCATTGCTATCTGCTGGTGCCTGTTCCTGTGCTTCCACTGTCGTCTCCGCTGCCTGTGCTGTGCACGCACCATACGAAAATGCAGCCAAAAATACACCAACTGCAACAGCGAGCATCCATTGTACGAACTTATTTGGTTTTGTCATCATTTCCACCTTCTCCACTTTTTTCTGAACGCGCCGGGCGCTCTTATAGAATAGTTTAACATATGTTTCTGCAAATGTGAATTATTTTAGGAATTTTTTTGAATATTCTGCTCAAAATGAGCCACAAGCCTGCGCGCCTCGTCCTCGCTGGCATCCTCAAGCGCCTGTATAAACTCCTCCAAGGGCCCTTTGGTCTCCTCGTCCGCCATCACCAGAGAATGCCTCAGGCTGACAATATAATCCTCTATGCACTCGCTGAATTCAAAGGAAACTTTTCCGTCCGACAGCATCGTGATATTGAGCGTGTACGCCACATTCGTCCATGTGACCTTCTGGGTCATGGCACAGAGCTCCTTTGCCTTTTTTAGAAAATATATCCCGGCCTCTGTCCTGTCCAGCACATCCTCTAACGTCATGCCAAAGAACTCAAAATCCTCCTTCGAGGCGATACATTCTACCTTCAGCGCTGCCTTTTTGCGATATTCCATTTGTGCTTCCCTCCAATGGTTTCCACTGTATGGAAAAAAGATGCTGCGTCTATACAGCATCCTTTTCCTGTCACAACAAGGGTTCTGCGTCCTCTTCCTCCACAAAATCTGTGTGGAACATCAGTAAAAACTCTGCTCCGTTCCTGATTGTGAGCTTCATGACCACACCCTTACCGTCCACTGATATTTTTGAGTCTACTCTCTTTACAGTGTCAAGATTAAGCTGAACTGTCGTAAACATATCATCACTTACCAAGCACATCACCCTGCCCACAACCTTTGCCTCCGAGCAGATTACCGATAATGACATATTCAGCCCAGTTCCGTCTGTCACGTCCTCGACCGTTGATAGCGCAATCGGTATGTTCCTGACATCCATTAATACCGAAATCAGACTGTCAGCGTCATGGACCAGAAGCAGACGATTGCGCATAACCTCTAAATAGTTTGTCCAGTTCTGCATTCCATCCATATTCTGGCCTCCTTTGTATGATTCCCCTTGAACCGAGTTCCCGCAAAATACAAGGCCTTTGTCTATAAATTTATTATACTTATTCTGTAAAAATGTGTCAACTCCTAATGTGTGTTCTTTTTGTCAGAAAATTTTATGAAATTTATCTAAATTTAACGAAAATTCCATCGTTTCTCCTGTGGCTGGATGCCTCAGATGGATTTCATATGCCATCAATGCCGTACTATTGACAGACAGTTGATTAGACAACTGCTTTGACGATGCAGAGCCATATTTGAAATCACCCAAAAGCGGAAACCCCGCATGTGCCATCTGCACCCGGATCTGGTGATGCCTGCCTGTGTACAGCTCAATCTCCACAAGAGAACACACCTCGTTGTGCCTCATCAGCTTCCAGTGGAGGGCTGCCTCCTTGGCGCCCTCGGTACCACTTGGCACGACCGCCGACAGATTAGACCTGCCGTCCTTTCGCAGCATGTCCGTGAGTGTGCCCTCCTGCGCATCCAAAACCCCTGCCACGAGCGCAGCATATTTCTTGGTGAGTCTCCCCTTCTGCAAGCTGCCGCTAAGCGTGCGCGCTGTGGGGGCATCCTTTGCAAAGACCAAAAGTCCCTCAACCGGCTGGTCCAGCCTGTGCACCACGCCGATATAGGCATCCTCGCCCTTTCTCCTGCGGTAATTCTTTAATTCGGAGACAAGGTCTGCCTGCCCAACCCGCGCGGTCTCTGTCGCGATACCGGCAGGCTTGTGCACCACCAGCAGAACCTCGTCCTCATACACTATCATTTTGTCCATCTTTATCATTCCTATTGGATGAAAATTTTGCCATCTGCCGCGTTTGATTATAATTTAAACCGGTAACCCACGCCCCAGATCGTCTCAATATACTGCGGTTTGGAAGTATCCGTCTCGATTTTTTCGCGGATTTTCTTGATATGCACTGTCACAGTAGCGATATCTCCGATCGAATCCATATCCCAGATTTCCCTGAAAATTTCCTCTTTTGTGAACACATGATTCGGATTTTCCGCAAGGAAGGTCAGAAGATCAAACTCTTTTGTCGTAAAATTGCGCTCCTCGCCGTCCACAAAAACGCGCCGCGCGGTCTTGTCGATGCGGATACCTCTGATCTCCACCACATCATTCTCCTTCATATGGCTGCCCACCAGACGGTTGTAGCGTGCCATATGCGCCTTCACGCGCGCCACCAGCTCACTTGGGCTGAACGGTTTGGTCAGATAATCATCTGCGCCCAGTCCCAGACCGCGAATCTTGTCGATGTCGTCCTTCTTGGCAGACACCATCAGAATCGGCACATCCTTGTCCTCGCGGATGCGCTTGCAGATCTCAAACCCGTCAATCCCCGGAAGCATCAAGTCCAGAATAATCAGATCAAACTCCTCTGCCAGCGCCGTTGCAAGACCGGTGTCCCCGCTGTTCTCTATCTTGACCTCAAAGTCATTGAGTTCCAGATAATCCTTCTCAAGCTCAGCGATTGCCTCCTCGTCCTCCACAATTAAAATTTTGCTCATACACACTTTCCTTTCCTATTACAATATATACTTATTAAATGACTACTTCATCCGTCTTTTCCGTGTACTTTCTCAGCACGAAATGCATACAGGTTCCCTCGCCCTCCTTGCTGGTCGCCCAGACATATCCGCCATGATCTTCTATAATCTTCTTCACGATGCTCAGCCCGATGCCGCTGCCGCCCTGCAGGGAATTTCTCGAGGAATCTGTCCGGTAAAACCGCTCAAAGATATTGCCGATATCCTTCGACGCGATGCCCTTCCCATCATCCTCAATCTCAATCTTCACGGACTCCCCTTCGTCTAGCAGACGGATATCAATCACGCCGTCTGGATGTCCCATATACTTCACGCTGTTGCTGATAATGTTGTTGATCACCTTTTTGAGCTGCTCCGGGTCTGCCACGACGCAGGTATTTGCCGGCACGAGATTGGTAAAATCAAGGTGTATGTTTTTCGACTCAAGGTCAAGCCCCACTTCCTCCACACAGTCCGTAAAATAATCCGAGACATTCAGAATATGGAAATGGTATGGAATTTTGTTGGAGTCAATCCCTGAGTAGGTCGTCAGCTCATTAATCAGCCGGTCCATATCATTTGCCTTGTTGTAGATCGTCTTGATATACTTATCCATTTTCTCCGGCGTATCCGCCACACCATCCATAATGCCTTCCACATAGCCCTTAATGGACGTGATCGGCGTCTTGAGGTCATGGGAGATATTGCTCACAAGCTCCTTGGACTTTTTCTCATTCTGGGCTTTCTCCTCCTCACTCTCCTTTAACTGGAGACGCATCTGCTCATAATTGTCAAAAAGAAGCCCGATCTCATCCTCACGCCCGCCATTCATATGATAGTCAAAATCTCCCACAGAGATATGCTGCATTGCCACACTCAGCTCCTTGAGCGGTCTGTACACATCCTTATTCAGCCACGCGGTGATGATCGCACTTGTCACGATCAGAATCATGACCATCGCAATCAGCATATATTTCAGCAGGCTTCTGTTGACCATCGCCCCGATCATGATATCCTTCTTGCTCAGCTCCTGAATCATATCAATATTCACAGAATATCCATAGCCCAGAAATACCATGACGACGCACATCATCGGAACCAGTATGATTGCCAAAAAAAGAATCATCATTTTTGTCTTGAGGTTGATGCGTGTCTTGCTTTTCATCATAAATACCGTCTCCTGCCCGTAAAATTTAACTCAATATAGGTTTAGTATAGCATATAAGATTTTAAAATATAGTGGTTTTGATATTTCTTAATTTTTTTTTAATTTAGAAATATTTATTTTTATATTGACAGAACAGAGGAAAACAAATATAATAACAGTAATCATTACTGATTTAGTGATTAGCAAACTGAATGATACACTAGAAAGGCAGGGGTCATATGAATATGAAGTACAGCCGCCAGCGTGCTGCAATCCTCTCCTTCCTACAATCCCGCAGGGATCACCCGACAGCAGAGACTGTCTATACCAGTATGAAGGAGGCGTTTCCCAATATCAGTCTGGGCACTGTGTACCGAAACTTAAACCAGCTTGCGGAAGCTGGCATGATCGCCAAGCACAGCTTTGGGGTATTGAGTATTGACCATTTTGATTACAATACCAGCCCACATTATCATTTTGTGTGTAAGTGCTGCAATGCGGTCATTGATCTGCCGATGGAACACAGCGGTTTTGCCTCTATTGACGAGGCGGCATCGGAGGGCTTTGACGGCTTGATCGAGGAACACCGGCTATACTTCTGCGGTATCTGCAAAAACTGTCTTGACAAGGCTTCAGGGCAGACCTAAAATGGCTATGTGGAGAACAGGCAGGCTTTTGTGCACTGCAACTGTTTTCCTGAGTGATAATATAAAGGAGGATTTTAAAATGAAATTTGTATGTAATGTATGTGGTTATGTTTACGAGGGAGACAGCGCACCAGAGAAATGCCCTCAGTGTAATGCACCTGCTGAGAAATTCTCAGTGCAGGCTGGCGACAGAACTTGGGCTGCGGAGCATGTAGTCGGCGTGGCACAGGGTTCGAGCGAGGACATCATGGCAGATTTGAGAGCAAACTTTAACGGTGAGTGCACCGAGGTTGGTATGTATCTTGCAATGGCAAGAGTCGCTCACAGAGAGGGCTATCCTGAGATTGGTCTCTACTGGGAGAAGGCTGCATGGGAAGAGGCAGAGCACGCTGCAAAATTCGCAGAGCTGTTAGGTGAAGTTGTGACAGACTCCACCAAGAAGAATCTCGAAATGCGCGTCGAGGCAGAAAACGGCGCTACAGCTGGCAAGTTTGACCTTGCAAAGCGCGCTAAGGCGGCTAATCTGGATGCGATTCATGATACAGTTCATGAGATGGCAAGGGATGAGGCTAGACACGGAAAAGCGTTTGAGGGGCTGTTGAAGAGATATTTTGGTTAAGTAGTAAGTATTGACCTTTTTTCTGGACCAGGAGGACTGTGTACAGGATTTAAGCGGGCAGGTATTTTGCCCTTGATAGCAGTTGAGAGCAATTACTCCAAGAGAGGCAGCGCGTCTATCCCGCAGCTCCGGTTTGATAAGAACCGGGGCTGCTTTCATCATATCTGTTCACCTTTTTCTTTTCTCTTGATTTGTAGACATTAAACTGGTTTTGCACTTTTGGCTGCAAATAAGTTCAGGCTATTTTTGAGAAAGGTTTTTCGCTGTTATTTTATAGTTATACATCTTGATTCCGCCGTACTCTCCGCAGCCTTTTATAATCACTGTCGCGGTTCCTTTCTGGATATTGTTCACATAACCGATGATCTCAAACTCATTTTTTTTCAGCTCGGTCTTTCCCGCTTTAACTGTCAGCCAGTCTTGTTCTAGTTTTATTTCTTCTCCCGTATACGCAAAGGATTTAGGCTGCGTTTTTTTCAGAGTGACGGACGTAACCAGTTGTTTCTTTGGCAGTTCCCTGTAGTCCTTGTCAACAGAATCTTTGTACAGGCCATTCTTTCCAGGGGTTATGGTTACCTTGTGTTCTTTTTTGTCAATTTCCGTACGGTAATCACTGTTTGCAGTAAGCTTCTTTCCGTTGGCGTCATACACTGTAACTGCCGGATTTTTGCCAGTCTGTGCATCGGATACATAAATCTTAATGTTTTCTGCGCGAAGTGACTGTTGTTCAATACTGAACATTTTTGTCACACTTCCGCTGTAATTGCCTTTCCCTTTTATAACAACCTTGGCTGTATTTCCGACTTTTGTGTTGTTTTTGTATGAAACGGTATAATCTGTATTCATTACAAGGCTGCGGCCATTTACAGTAACCGTGACATTTGGTTTCGCGCCACCTTTTGCATATGCTGCAGTTTTGGGTACTCTTATGTCGTTTTCCTGGATAGGAGCTGCCTGAACTTTAAAGTTCTTTTTCAGTGTACCAGTATAGTTTCCTATTCCTATAAAGGTCGCCGTTGCCGTGCCCTTTTTGCCAACATTAACAAAGTTGACAATATAGTCTGTTCCGCTAATCAGATTGTTACCGTTCACAGCCAGTGATACTTTTGGCTCGCCATTGCCATATGTAAAGCTGCCGATTTCAGCTCTTCCTTTATTGATTGCTGTTGCGCCGCCGCTTTCAGAAATAGAATAGCTGCATCTGAAATCACCCTCACAGCTCCCTGTTCCTTGAATCTGTATCAGGTAATTTCCCTCTGTCGTGGGTTGTTTATTTAATGGTTTGCCGCTGGAATCTTGATAAGTCAGCGTATAGTCCCTTCCTGCTTTGAGTATATTGTTGCTGTCGTTTGTCACTATCGGGGTATATTTTATTTTCTTGGGGTAGTTTGCCGCAATTTTTAAATGATCTTTCGTCAGTTCAAGTTTATTAATGGTAAAAGTTTCTTTCTTGGTACCAGAATAAGTGCCTTTGCCTTTTACAATGACTGCCGGCGCCTTTTGGGCATCTGACGTGGCGGCTTTTATATTGTTCTGGTACGAAATGGTATAATCAATACCTGCCGTGAGTTCCTTATTATTGTAAAATACATTCACGGAAGGAGTAACGGCTATTCCTGTATAGGTACACGCTGCAATAGGCGCAATCCAGAGTCCTCCTTCAGGATTGCCTGGATTTTGATCGGTCGTCTGCACCTTGATGTGTGCCTGCAGGTCTTCCCGCACGCTGAACTTCTCCATGTCCTTCGGCGTAAAGATAACCGGATAATCCTTGCTGCCTGTTTCCGTCAGTTCCGTTTGTTTGTTGTCTTCCAGCCAGCTCCATGTTCCATAGTTATTGGAAGGCAGTGTTAATTCTTCCAGTTTTTGCCCTTGTTTTGCCGTCAGGCTTGGTTCTTCGACAACCAGCGTATCAAATGTTGCAGTATTTTCATTATGTGTTACGGTTACAGTTGAGATTCCCTGTTTGTCTGAATCAAATCCGCTTGTCATTTCTTTGGTTAAAGGAATCGGTGTTTCCCCTGTTTCCCCATAAGTAATTTCTCCGCCGCTGACGTCAAGCTCTTCTTTAAGTTTATAGGTCGTCTTTGATGGTCTTTTTAAATGTATCTCGACCGATGGATCCGGATCTGTTTCACTTCGCACTTGGATGTGCGCCTGCAGGTCTTCCCGCACGCTGAACTTCTCCGCGTCCTTCGGCGTAAAGATAATCGGATAATCCTTGCTGCCTGTTTCTGTCAGTTCCGTTTGTCTGTTGTCTTCCAGCCAGCTCCATGTTCCATAGTTATTGGAAGGCAGTGTTAATTCTTCCAGTTTTTGCCCTTGCTTTGCTGTCAGGCTTGGTTCTTCGACAACCAGCGTATCAAATGTTGCAGTATTTTCATTGTGTGTTACGGTTACAGTTGAGATTCCCTGTTTGTCTGAATCAAATCCGCTTGTCATTTCTTTGGTTAAAGGAATCGGTGTTTCCCCTGTTTCCCCATAGGTAATTTCTCCGCCGCTGACGTCAAGATCTTCTTTAAGTTTATAGGTCGTCTTTGATGGTCTTTTTAAATGTATCTCGACCGATGGATCTGGATCTGTTTCACTTCGCACTTGGATGTGCGCCTGCAGGTCTTCCCGCACGCTGAACTTCTCCGTGTCCTTCGGCGTAAAGATAACCGGATAATCGTAGCTGCCTGTTTCTGTCAATGCCGTTTGTCTGCTGTCTTCCGGCCAGCTCCATGTTCCATAGTTATTGGAAGGCAGTGTTAATTCTTCCAGTTTTTGCCCTTGTTTTGCTGTCAGGCTTGGTTCTTCGACAACCAGCAGGTCAAACTCATAAATATCCTTGCCTAAAGTTACGGCTATCGTTGTGACGCCCTCTTGTTTGGAATCAAAACCCGTCACATCTTTATCGCTTAGGGAAATGGTCTTCGTTGCTATATTGACACACGATCCATCCTTGTCAAACGCTTCTCCCACTTTATAAACAGTTTTTGTATCAGGTGTCAGTCGAGGTTCTGGATCGATGTCGCAAAAGAGTGTAACATTTGATAGTGTGGCTGCCGTGTCGCCTATTTTTTGTATGTTCTTCCATTCCGCCTCACTGCCGCCGTAATACACCGTTGTTAGACCACTTTTAGCAAATGCGGCTATCCCTATTTGCTTCACGCTCTTCGGAATAAAAACAGTCGTCATATAAGAGCAGTTTGTAAAAGTATCGGCAAGACTTGCCACCAAAACAGAAAGGAGTATTTATTATGATACGGACAGTTACTTTGGATAGAAACCAAAAACCCACAAAAGAACAAATCAGGCAAATAGAAGAAGCGGCAAAAAAGGAAATTGTATTTGATGAAGATTCCCCCGAACTTACCCCTGCAATGGAAAAAGCATTTCGTTTAGCGGCAAAAAACCGCAACACCCAAAGAAAAACAAACATTTCCTAATTATGTATTGAGCAGTATTGTATGAACTAATGTCATTTAGTTAAGCAAAAAAATACTTCAAAACCAAGGGCCGCTTTCGTTACTTCTAAAAACCAATCCGTAACGAAAGCGGCCGCAGATTTCCAAATACTTCCTCATGACTCATTCGGGTACTGCTTTCTGCTGCAAGCCTGTCTGCCATATCCAATGCAGTTTCAACACCATCCGTCAACTTTGAATACTCTTCAAGACTAAGCACCACCATTGCTCCATATCCACTTTTTGTCAGATATACCGGTTCGCCTGCATTTACAATTTTTTCAATATCAGGAAACTTATTTCTTAAATCTGAAACAGGTCTGATCTGTAACATACGCGTTCACTCCTTATCAATATTTTATCTTAACTTTATCATTTTCTATATTCTACTCTACCATTCTAAAAAAGCAACCTTTGTAAAAATCTTTCTTCTTAATCACTACATATCATCTCAAAATGACTAATGGCAGTTCTATTCATGAAAAAACTGCCACCTTATAAAGTGATTTATACTGGCGGTCGAAAAGACTGACCACCAGTATAATATGATGCTGACAGCCGCACAAGGAAATATGCCGCTTCACGGCTGCGGCTGTCAGCATACTAAAAATATGCTATACTCACGGCAAATCTTATCTGTCGTAAGTGTAATATACGTATCAGTACAAAGCGATCATATTCCTATACATTCATCAAGTATACTATACCATTGGTATACTTATTCTATATTTTTATTCATGTAGTACAAAACATTCGTTCCGCTATCAATATATTTTGACAAGAAAATATCAAAATGGTAAAATATGTACATAAACTTAGCTTTGCAAAAGACATGAAAAAGAACGTCAGGAGGAGCGAATTATGCAATTAGCATCCATGAAAAACGAAGAGAAACTTATCAATAATATTTTATTCATTTACATCTTAGGTGTGGCAGTTTCCGGCTGGACATTTGTGATGATCTTTCTAAACGGCGGTGTGCGTGAGTGTGTTTTCCTGCTGTCAGGCTTGTCCGCGATCGTGACAAAATTATTAGAAAAAAGTCTGGGAAGCCGCACAAAATATGTGTACGCCTGTATCCCGCCCATCATTGGTGCCATCACCGTGGCAGTGTCCTGCACCAATGACAGTCCCGGTTATGTGTGCATCACACATTATTATTTCGTCGCAACCCTTTTATTAGTGCCCTACTACAAACAGGAAGTACTAAAATTCAGCTATATCATCACCGTAGTTGTCAACACCATCATGATGATTTTATTTCCTGCTGGTTTCTTAAAGCTCCATAGCGTCATTGGATGGATTTTTACAGCAATTGTCTACACGGTACTGCTGGCCGCCTGCTGCTTTATCAGCTACCGCACAACGCTGCTGTTTGGCATGGTTGAGAAAAAGGAAGAAGATCTGAAAACCGTGCTGGATGAGGTCCAGTCCCTGTCAGAGCATTTATCTACTGCGGGCGCAGCGCTCTCCTCTATTTCCGAAAATGAAAGCGCTGCTGCCGAAGAGCTGGCGGCTACCAGTGAGCAGTTAGTGGAGCGCAACAATGTGCTCAGTTCCAAAACGGACGAGAGTGTGGAAAATCTTGGGGAGCTGCGCGAGTGGGAGAGCGTTGTCGCAGACAATGTGAGCAAGGTGGAATCCTCTTCGAAGAATTTGTTTGAAAAATCAAAAGAGAACGAAAAACTGCTGCAAGATTTACATGCCATCAATGGCGAAGTATCTGAGTCCATGAATACCACCAACGAAATCACGCAGCGCTTATCAGAGGCAGTGCAGGAGATCGGTGTCACTTTGAAATTAATCAGCGATATTTCAAATTCGATCAATTTGTTATCCCTGAATGCATCTATTGAAGCGGCGAGAGCCGGCGAGGCTGGACGGGGCTTTGCAGTCGTAGCCTCTGAGGTCGGTGATTTGGCAAAGAGCACACAGGAATCCTTGAAAGTCGTTCAGTCCGTCATCGAACGTGTACAGCAGAATGTGACAGAGATCACAACACAGGTTGGTGAGAACGCTGCGAAAATCGGCACGCAGAATGAGTATGTCGCCAATGTCATCCAGTGTATGAAGGATATGAAGGAACTGTTAAATATCTCCGCAAACGCCATCCAAACGATGGGCGATGCACACAGCAATCAGGCGGAAGTGATCAAAAAGACCGTCACCATCAACGAGGATATCGCAGAGAGCATCCGCAATGAAAATGAACAGTTCAATTCTATCAATGCGATGGCTGAGAGCAATGCAAACGACACCACCAACGTTGCCGCGCAGGCGAACGCGATCAATGATATGGTTGAGAAAATGACGCAGTTATTGACGCAGAACAACTGAAAAGAAAGCTGTCACAACAGGGATTTTCCTCATTGTGGCAGCTTTTTGCGATTAATTATCCTCCTGTTTTTCCCAATTATAATATTTTGCCCAATATGTCCACGGGTATAATTTCCCGGTCTTGATAAAATACGCCACACAGTCGGCAGCCAGCTCGAGATTATCCGTTGCATATTCGCCAAAATCGCTGTCTTCCTGATCACTAACCTGATGAGGCAGTCTGTCCCAGTCAACAGGATGGTTTGGGTCAAACAAAGAGTAATTGATTTTTTGTTCTTTATCAAAAAAATTGACGCAGACACCCTCGCCGGATATGCAGAGGGTCATATCTTCCTCCTCTCCCCAATACTGTAAAGAGAGGTACAGCTCGTCCAGCTTCTTTTTACGAATCTTTTTCATCAGTTTCTCTACAACCTTTTGCGTGATCTCACGCCCTTGCCATGTTTTTTCCTCGTCATTGATATCATAATACGCAATATACAGCACAGTGTAGGGCGGTTTCCAGTCCCATGATTCTACTGGCTGCGGCTTGACCAGTTCATACGATGGAAATCCATCTCCGCGAATACATCTGGGATTCGTTTTTACCTGAATTGGCAGTGGGTCCAGCAGCTCTCTGTGCAGAAGCTGACGCTCTGCCGGCAGAAAGACCATTTTTAATTCCGGCATCTGTGCTAAGATTGCACAATCTCTGAAATTGGTGTGGCTCAAATCTACGATTTCCAGACTGCGGCATTTTAATAAGAAGGAAAAATCGTCGAAATCCGCAGGCGGCAGGTCAAGAAACGTCACTTCTGACAGATTTTCCAGCGCATAGGAAGCCGACAGATTGGTCCGGGACAGGTTGAGCACTTCCAGCTTCCGACAGCTTCTTAAAAAATCATAATTCTCTAAGCGCACCTTGGGCATACAGAGTACCTCCAGATTCGGCAGCTCGCCCAGAAGCGACCAGTTTCCCGGTTCAGGCGCCAGCCAGTCAGGAAATTTGGGATATCTCCGCACATAATACTCGTCGCTCAATCCTGCCAATTCAACTTCAACCAAATCCTCCATACTCTCAGGAACCATGCCATAAACGTTTTCAATCCAGAACAGCAGCCCGGGATCGACACCGCGCCGCACAGCAGAAACGGCTGGCGGCTGCACCCCTGACCCGTCTAAGCGTCCTGTCAAAATCACGTGAAGAACCGCCTCTGTCATATCCCTGTAAGACTCAAATAAAACAGGCGTCTGTAAGAGTTTTCTGTCATCTGCCCTTAATGGAATATGCATATGGTGATTCAGTATATACTCATTCAGCTGGAGGAAAACAGCAGTCGATTGCTCTTGATTCATCACCGCCGCACTGCATCCGTGTGTGAACCCGAAATCTTCTAGTTGATGTATCAGTTCTATGCGCTCAGCAGCCTCATAATGGTCCACAGGCATAAAGGGACTGATATACAACTGCACGACCATTCCCATGCTTACCTGAGAAACCAGCAGTTCAATGATCTGCGGTGTAATCTCCCTGCCTGTAAATACTTTCTCTCCAACAGTATTCGACTGCGCGCATAACTCCGGCGGAAGTTCGGCGTGATCTGCGAATTTGACGTATATGTACCATGCATAATAGGGGGCGTTTGGAATATTCATAGGGCATCACCTTTCTGTATAGAATGTATGTTTTGTTTATTTTGGGTTATTATATCATGGTGATGGGTTGAAGTTCAAGAGGTATTTCGGAAACTTTTCAGAAAACTTTTCAGAAACTGAATAGAACTAATTTCGAACAGTTAAATAAAACCTGAATCCGTGAGCCTTGCTCTAAATTATTTTCACAATGCCACATAATTCCAGTACTTGTAGCATGTTTTAT